>JAFAMT010000195.1 GCA_019233085.1 Herbaspirillum sp. | reverse complement strand
GAAATTCATCACATCCCCATCCTTGACCACATACTCCTTGCCTTCGGCCCGCATCTTGCCCGCTTCCTTGGCGCCGGTCTCACCCTTGCAGGCGATGTAGTCCTCGAAGGCGATGGTCTGCGCGCGGATGAAGCCGCGCTCGAAGTCGGTGTGGATCACACCAGCGGCCTGCGGGCCGGTGGCGCCGATGGGGACCGTCCAGGCGCGCACTTCCTTCACGCCTGCGGTGAAGTAGGTCTGCAGGCCCAGCAGCTTGAAGGCGGCGCGGATCAGGCGGTCCAGGCCTGGCTCCTGCATGCCCATGTCGGCCAGGAAGTCGGCCTTGTCCGCGTCGTCCAGGTCGGCGATCTCGGCTTCGATGGCGGCGCAGATGGCCACGATGGGGGCGTTCTGCTCCTGGGCGTAGGCGGTCAGCTGGTCCAGCAGCGGGTTGTCGGTGAAGCCGCTATCGGACACGTTGGCCACATACATGGCCGGCTTGGCGGTGATCAGGCACAGCGGCTTGATCAGCAGCATCTCTTCGGCATCCAGGCCCAGGGCGCGCACCGGCTTGGCTTCGTCCAGCGCCGGCATGATGCGCTCCAGCAGGGCGACCAGCTTGGCGGCGTCCTTGTCGCCGGAACGGGCTTTCTTCTGCTCGCGGTGGATGGCCTTCTCGACCGTGCCCATGTCGGCCAGGGCCAGTTCGGTCTGGATCACGGCGATGTCGTCCAGCGGGCTCACGCGCCCGGCGACGTGGATCACGTTCGGATCTTCGAAGCAGCGCACCACGTTGACGATGGCGTCGGTCTCGCGGATGTGCGACAGGAACTGGTTGCCCAGGCCTTCACCCTTGGAGGCGCCTGCCACCAGGCCGGCGATGTCGACGAATTCGACGGTGGCCGGCAGGATGCGCTCGGGCTTGACGATCTCGGCCAGGGCCTTCAGGCGCGGATCGGGCACTTCCACGATGCCCACGTTGGGCTCGATGGTGCAGAACGGGTAGTTCTCGGCGGCGATGCCCGCCTTGGTCAGCGCGTTGAAAAGGGTGGACTTACCAACGTTGGGCAGACCCACGATGCCGCATTTGAGGCTCATGACAGATTCTTCCGAAAGCAAAACCGGTATTGTAGCAAGCCGCGCGGCCACGCCCTATTGTTTGCGTTGCAGCATGCGTGGTGTGGCGTTTCCCGCCACGTTTCGCGAGGCGATGCGTATCGTTTGTTTTGGTTCCCCGTCAAACCGTTGCGTATATGCCACGCAATGAGAATTTTCTGAAATCTGCAATATATAAGTGACTCAATCGTCACTAAGTTGGTTGCCGGAAATAGTCGACATCTTCTGTGAAGATGCTTGCAAGTTGTAAAGAACGGTCCGGTTCCGCGGCGGTGCTTTACAAGCGGTATTGCCTTCTTGAAAGCGATTTGTAAAATTTGCTCTACAATGTCGGTTTTCCAAAGATCTCAAAGAATCCCTTTGCCTAATATCGTAGAAATCCGCGATCTGCATTTCCGTTATGGCGACCGGCCTATCCTGACCGGTCTGCATATGGATTTCCCACGCGGAAAGGTGGTGGCGGTCATGGGCGGTTCCGGTTCCGGCAAGACCACCATCCTGCGCCTGATCGGCGGGCAGCTGCAGCCGCAGCAGGGCAGGGTGGAAGTGGATGGCGAGAACGTGCCCGAGCTGGCCACGAAGCAGCTCTATCTGCTGCGCCGCAAGATGGGCATGCTGTTCCAGAACGGGGCCTTGTTCACCGACATGACGGTGTTCGATAACGTGGCCTTCCCGCTGCGCGAACATACCGACCTGGACGAGACCCTCATCCGCGACCTGGTGCTGATGAAGTTGAACGCCGTGGGCCTGCGCAATGCGGCGGCCTTGAAGCCGGCCGAGATCTCCGGCGGCATGGCGCGGCGCGTGGCGCTGGCGCGGGCGATCGCCCTGGATCCGGCGCTGATCATGTATGACGAGCCCTTCGCCGGGCTTGATCCGATTTCCATGGGCGTGACGGCCAACCTGATCCGTCGCCTCAACGATGCCCTGGGTTCGACCTCCATCCTGGTGTCGCACGATGTCAACGAGTCCTTTGCCATCGCCGATTACGTGTACTTCCTGTCGGCCGGCAAGATCGTCGCCCAGGGTACGCCGCAGGAGATGCGCGAGTCCTCCGATCCCTACGTCAGGCAGTTCGTCCATGCCCAGGCTGATGGTCCGGTGCCGTTCCACTACCCCGGCAAGTCGCTGGCCGAGGACCTGGGGCTGGGGGGGCGCGCATGATCATCAATCTTGTCAGCGGCCTGGGCCGCAGCATCCGTGAATTCGTCGTCGGCGTGGGCTTTGCGGCGCGCATGTTCATCAGCGTGCTGGGTTCCTCGCTGGGCCTGCTGCGCCGTCCGCGCCTGATCACCGACCAGATCCACTTCATCGGCAATTACTCGCTGGTGATCATTGCGGTATCGGGCCTGTTCGTGGGCTTCGTGCTGGGCCTGCAGGGCTACTACACGTTGAACAAGTATGGTTCCGAGCAGGCCCTGGGTTTGCTGGTGGCCTTGTCGCTGACCCGCGAGCTGGGCCCGGTGGTGACCGCGCTGCTTTTTGCCGGCCGCGCCGGTACTTCGCTGACCGCCGAGATCGGCCTGATGAAGGCCGGCGAGCAGTTGTCGGCCATGGAAATGATGGCGGTCAATCCGCTGCAGCGTGTGGTGGCGCCGCGCTTCTGGGCGGGCGTGATTGCCATGCCAGTGTTGGCGGCCATCTTCAGCGCCGTGGGCGTGACCGGCGGCTATGTGGTCGGCGTGCTGCTCATCGGTGTGGATGAGGGCGCGTTCTGGTCGCAGATGCAGGGCGGCGTGGATGTGTGGGCCGATATTGCCAATGGCGTGTTGAAGAGCATCGTCTTCGGCGTGGCCGTGACCTTCGTGGCGCTGTTCCAGGGCTATGAGGCCAAGCCTACCCCGGAGGGCGTGGCCCGTGCCACCACCCGTACCGTGGTGATCGCGTCCCTGATGGTGCTGGGCCTGGATTTCCTGCTGACTGCGCTGATGTTCAGCTGATCGCGCAAGCCGCAAGACCCCGATAACGATAGAGAGCAAGGCGCCGATGCACGGCGCGACGACGAACAAGAAGGAAAGGACTATGCAACGTAAATCACTGGATGCCTGGGTTGGAATCTTCGTGCTGCTGGGTGTGGCGGCACTGGCGTTCCTGGCGCTCAAGGCCGGCAACATGAGTTCGATGTCCTTCGGCCAGAAG
>JAFAMT010000110.1 GCA_019233085.1 Herbaspirillum sp. | reverse complement strand
TGTAGGCGGCGCGCACCGGTTCGGCACCGCTGACGCGGAAGATCGCCACTTCCTGCATCAGGCCCTGGGCCTGCTGTTCCAGCGACTTGGCCGCGGCGCTGGCCTGTTCCACCAGTGCGGCATTCTGCTGGGTGGCTTCGTCCATCTGCGTCACCGCCCGCGAGACCTGGTCGATGCCGGCACTCTGTTCGTTGGACGCCGCCGAGATTTCGCTCATGATGTCGGTCACGCGTTGCACGGCGTTGATGACATCGCTCATGGTATCGCCAGCCTGGCCCACCAGCTCGGAACCTGCCTGGACCCGGTCCACCGAGTGCATGATCAGTTCCTTGATCTCCTTGGCGGCGCTGGAGGAGCGCTGCGCCAGCGCGCGCACTTCTGTTGCGACCACCGCGAAACCCCGCCCCTGCTCGCCCGCGCGGGCTGCTTCCACGGCGGCATTGAGGGCCAGGATGTTGGTCTGGAAAGCGATGCCGTCGATGATGCTGACGATGTCGGTGATCTTGGCCGAGCTCTCGCGGATCTCTTCCATGGTCTGCACCACGCGCCCCACCACGGCATTGCCGTCGGCGGCAATGGTGGAGGCGTTGACCGCCAGCGTCGTGGCCTGGCGGGCGTTATCGGCATTGTGCTTCACGGTGCTGGTCAGTTCTTCCATGCTGGAGGCGGTCTCTTCCAGGGAAGCCGCCTGCTGCTCGGTGCGGGAGGACAGGTCCAGGTTGCCCGAGGCGATCTCGCGGGTGGCTGTCGCGATCGCTTCGCTGCCACCGCGCACCGCGCGCACGGTGCGCGAGAGGCTCTCCTGCATGCGCGAGAGTCCGTCCAGCAACTGCCCCATCTCGTTTCTGGAGTGCACCTGCACCGGCTGGGTCAGGTCGCCACTGGCAATGGCATCGAAGTGCTTCAGGGCGCGCTGCATGGGCTCGCCGATGGCGCGACGCAGCGACCACCAGCTCACGAAGGCCAGCAACAGGCCGGCCACGATCGCCGCGATCGTGAAGATGCGCGAACCCTCATAGCGTGCCGCCGAGGCCTCCAGGCTCAGGGTGGCCTGCTCGGTCTCGTACTTGCTCAGGGCCTGGCCATCCAGCTGCATGGCGGTATAGATGGTGCCGACCTTGCGCGCCTGGTCGCCGATGGCCTGGCGGTCACCGGCCTTGATGACTTCGGCGAAGCGGGTCAGCTCCTGCTCGGTCTTGTCGATGCCTTCCGAGACCTTCTTGACCAGGGTGCGGCCCTCTTCGGTCTGCGGCAGCGCCGTGTACTTGGCCCACCATTGCAGGGCTTCCTTGCGGGCATTGGCATCCATGCCCATCATCCGCTCGGCCCAGGCGGGATCACTGGTCAGGGCGGCCTGGTCCAGCGAGGTGCGCTGGCGGCCGATCCAGATCAGGGTATTGTCGGCGGCCACGGTCTTGGGAATACGTTCCTCGGAAAGCTGGCGGTTGATGCTCACGGCCGCCGACATCCCCAGCAGGCCCGAGACGCCGATGGCGACCAGGAGGGTGGACAACACAAGGACCGCAATGGCGAGTTGCGCCTTGATCGAAAGGTTTTTGATGGACATTGGAATAGTTCCGGTGGATGAAGTAAGTGCGCCGCAAACCTCGGCTTGCAATCCCGGGGGCCGCCTCTGCGAGCGCAGGCGTGCACCGTCCTTGTCTCTTGGTCTTGCGGCGGCGCGCCTGTTTCCCCTGGCCGGGCATGGCGGCACCCTCCCCTTGCCGGAGCGCCGACATGCCGCGATTGATATAGCTTATCGGCAACAACGTAATTATCTTAAATTCTCACCTTCCCTGCTTGACAGCCTCCTGACGAAAAAACGCCGCCAGCTGGGAGGCTGGCGGCGTCTAGAAAAAACCTTACTTAAAACTTTACTTTTAATTACGTTTTATCAGGTGAATTGAACGATTCAGAATTCCTCGAACTCGTCGTCACGGGCCAGTGCGGGCGGCTTGCCCTTGGCGGCAGCGGGCGGCAGGCTGGCCACCGGACGGGGTGCCGCGGCCACGGCGACGGGAGCATTGACGCTGCGTGCGGCTGCGACCTTGATCACCGGCTGCACCGGCGACACCGGTGCCGCAGCCTGGGCCGTCCTGAGCCTGAACACCGCCACCGCGCGCGCCAGCACATCAGACTGCTCCTGCAGGCTTTCGGCGGCGGCCGCCGCCTGTTCCACCAGGGCGGCGTTCTGCTGGGTGATCTCGTCGATCTGCGCAATGGCATTGTTGACTTCGGCGATGCCGGCGCTCTGCTCCTGGCTGGCCGCGGTGATCTCACCCATGATGTCGGCCACGTGCTTGACCGAGGTGACGATCTCGCTCATGGTGGCGCCAGCTTCATCGACCAGCTTGCCGCCGGCGTCGACCTTCTCCACCGAATCGCTGATGAGCTGCTTGATCTCCTTGGCCGCGGTGGCGCTGCGCTGGGCCAGCGAGCGCACTTCCGAGGCCACCACCGCAAAGCCGCGCCCCTGCTCGCCGGCACGGGCGGCCTCGACGGCGGCATTCAAGGCCAGGATATTGGTCTGGAAGGCGATGCCATCGATGACGCCGATGATATCGACGATCTTGCTGGAGCTTTCCTTGATGGAGCCCATCGTCGCCACCACGTCGCCCACCACGCGGCCGCCCTTGGTGGCGTAATCCGAGGCCGAGACCACCAACTGGTTGGCCTGGCGCGCGTTCTCGGCGTTCTGCTGCACCGTGGAGGTGAGCTGCTCCATGGAGCTGGCGGTTTCTTCCAGGCTGGAGGCCTGCGACTCGGTTCGGTTGGAGAGGTCGACGTTGCCGCGCGCGATCTCGTGCGAGGCCACGGCAATGACAGCCGCACTCTCCTTGACCTCGTTGAGCGTGCTGGCCAGGTTGGCCTGCATCGCGCCCAGTGCGTTGACCAGCGTGGCCGCCTCGTCGCGCCCCTGGTCATGGAATTCCTGGGTCAGGTCGCCGCTGGAAATGGTGGCGGCGATGCCACCGGCGCGCTTCAAGGGATTGACGATGGAGCGCGTGATGACGAAGGTCAGGAAAAATCCCAGCCCCAGCGTAATCACACCCATGACCAGCATGCCGATCTGGGCCTTGCGATAGCTGTCCTGGGCCTGTGCATGGGCGGCCTTCATGTCGTCCTGCTGGAAGGTCGCCAGGGCGGCGACGCTACCCATCCATTTTTCATGGGCCGGCAGGAAGTCGCTCTTGAGCAGTTGGGCCGCATCGAAGTAGTTGTTGCTGGCGACCTGCTGGCGGATGTTCTCCACGATGGGGAAGAGCTTCTTGCTCTCGCCACTGGTGGCGCCCAGCAGCTCCTTGCCGCGTCCGCTGGAGGCCAGCGCAGTGATCTCCTTCTCGTAGCGACCGTAGGCCTGCAGGATCTTGCCCAGGTGTTCGTCCTCGGCCTTGCCCTCGGCGGCGTCGGTGGGCGTGACCACCTTGCGCAGCGCCAGGGCCAGCTCGCTGCCGGCCTCGCGCATGCTCATGGCGGTGGTCATGGCGGCGACCTTCTTGTCGATCACGTATTCGCTGCTGGACTCCAGCTCTGCCATACGCCACAGGCCGATCAGCAGGATCGCGGTGGCCAGCAGCAGGATGAGGCAGAAGCCCAGTGCCAGGCGGCTGCCGATCTTGAGATGTTGAATCATGGATGTGCTCTTCCCTCTAACAACGACTGTGTGATGCTGACATCGGCCGGCAGTGTCGATCACCGGCGCGCGCTCCAGGTATTTCCCTCGTGGCAGCCTTCAGCATGATTCATGCCTGCTACCCTGGCTGCCCGCGCTTGCCCTCCGGCTCGATGCAAGCGGCAAGCGCCCTGTGCGACGACCGGAAACCGGGCGCCGCAACGAGGTCTTTTTTTGTTAGTTTTTTGTTATTGATTTGGCTGCCTGCCGACACACCAGCCCCCGGGCTGCTCGCATCGACACGCCACCGTACTGCGCCATCTTCACCCATTGACAGGCGTGGCGCATCTTAGAAGAGCGTAGCACAGGCAAGCCAATGCTTTGTGAGCATGCCCATATGTTAGTTTTGCATAGTTAATGGATCGCCAAAGCCGCATCTGCCACGCCCCGAATTGGGGCAGGAAGATCCGCCCCTCCGCAGCGCGCCAGACATCGCAAAAACTAAGCAAGCGCCTCGCTCAACCGGGCGCCAGCGCCAGCATCTGCGCACTCCCGGCCAGCCTGCCAGAGGGCATGGCCGCCCCCGCCTCGCCGGTGCGGAAGACGCTGACCGCCTCCCATAGCCGCTCGGCCTGCTGCTGCAGGCTTTCGGCCGCGGCGGCGGCCTGCTCCACCAGCGCGGCATTCTGCTGGGTGATCGATTCCATCTCGGTGATGGCGTCATTGACCTGGCCGATGCCGATACTCTGCTCCTGGCTGGCATGGGTGATCTCGTTCATGATGCCGGCGACCTGGCGCACCGAAGTCACGATCTCGCTCATGGTCACCCCCGCCTCGTCGACCAGATTGGCACCGGCATCGACCTTCTCTACCGAGTCGCCGATGAGCTGCTTGATCTCCTTGGCGGCGCTGGCGCTGCGCTGGGCCAGCGAACGCACTTCGGATGCCACCACCGCGAAGCCGCGCCCCTGCTCGCCGGCGCGGGCGGCTTCCACGGCGGCATTCAAGGCCAGGATATTGGTCTGGAAGGCAATGCCATCGATGACGCTGATGATATCGACGATGCGGCGCGAGCTCTCCTTGATCTGCGCCATCGTCTGCACCACATTGCCGACCACCTCACCGCCCCGCTCGGCCAGGCGCGATGCCGAGCCGGCCAGCTGGTCCGCCTGGCGGGCGTTATCGGCATTGTGTTGCACGGTCGAGGTGAGTTCCTCCATGGCGCTGGCGGTTTCTTCCAGGCTGGAAGCCTGGGACTCGGTGCGACGCGACAGGTCGGCATTGCCCGTGGCGATCTCGCGCGAAGCATGCTGGATCACCTCGATACTGGTGCGCACCTTGCCGACGATCCCGCCCAGGCTGCCCGTCATGGCATTGAGCGAACCCAGCAGTTGCGCCGACTCGTCGCGCCCCAGGACCGGGCTACGCGCGGTCAGGTCGTAGTTGGCCACGCGGCGGGCCATGTCGGCCGAGGCCAGGATGGGACGCGTCACCGAACGCGTGATCAGCACACCCAGCCAGGCCACCAGCAAGGCCAGCAGCAGGATGCTGCCCAGCACCGTGAGTTGCTGGCGGCGCAAGGTCGCGTTCTGCTGCTCCAGCTGCGCCGCCAGGACTTCGGTGGCTTGGCTGATGGCCTTGAACTGTTCATCGATGGCGGCCGTGAATTGCTTGAAGTAGGCATCCGACGGGAAACTCAGTTCCTCCGGCAGCAAGACCTGCTCGCGGGCCAGCTGGATGGCCTCGTTGCCCAGCCGGTTGGCATGGTCGAAGCTGGAACCCAGCGCGGCACCGATGGCGGCATTGGCGGCGACTCCCTTGGCAAAGGATTTGCGGGCCGCTTCCAGCCGTTCGCGGGCGCGCTCAAGCATGGCGACCAGCTCCAGCCGGTCCTCGCGCCGGATCGCCTTCTTCAGCAGCAGGGCCGCGCCGCGCGCACGGGCACGCCCCAGGTCTTCGGTCATCTGTGGCATGGCGATGAAGACGGCATTGATCAGCTGGGTGCTGTCGAAGTCGGGATCGATGGTGTAGTGGAAATGGTCGAGCAGGTGCTCGTTGAGATCGAACAGGGCTGTGATGACCGCGCTGTGGGCTGCGAAGCTGTCCGCAGCCCCCAGGGATCTGGCCGCCACGGCATCCCGCACCTTGTTCCAGGCCTGCTGCTGGGCCTGGAACAGCTCGACGGTCCGGGGATCGTCACGCTGCAGCGGGGCCAGGCTTTCCCCCAGGACCTGCAGGGCTTGGTCCACCTCACGTACCTTGCCCTCGCGCGCGGTGGCTACATCGGTCGCACCGTTGAGCATGACATTGGCCATGCCGCGATGCTGCTGCATCAGTTGCACGCTGCGCAGGAGGCGCCGCACCGGCTCCACCCCTGCAATCTCCTGCTTCTTGAAGCTGATGACGCGTTCTGCATTGCTGACGAACAAGATCGTGGGTACACCGAAGAGGATGAGCCCCAGCAAACCCAGCAAGGCAAACTTCTTCCCAAGTTTCAAATTGGCAAGCAACTGTCCCATCGTCATCCCCCCTCTGTTTGAGCATGCAGAAACCGCCACCGTGCGATGACAGGCTGGCAAGGACGCCCGGGCGCACGCGTAACCGTAAATTCAATGTTCAATGCGACTTTTGAGTTTTAGCAAATTCCGTTCCACTAGCAAGCTGTACTTGCGTAACAGATACGTGTGGTGACGAAAACGCGAAAAATGATGGACGGCATCAAGGACAAAAGCGGTGATGCCGGAGAGCATCACCGCTTTTGTCCTTGGACCCGAGGGAAATATATCTAACGCGTTTCGGGCGCGGCCTTGATCGCCGCCACCTTGTCCGGCACCACCTGGTGCGCCAGGTGCAGGTGCTGGAGGAATTGCTGGGTAGCCGACTCCCAGGAGCGGCTGCGCGCGTGGGCGAATACCGCTTCCTTGTCCAGTCCCAACGCCTGCAGGCAAGCCTGCTTCAAATCCTGGCTGAGTACGCCCGAGACGCCATTGGCGACCACGTCGATCGGTCCCTCGACCGGATAGGCCGCTACCGGGACGCCACAGGCCATGGCCTCCAGCAGCACCAGGCCGAAGGTATCGGTCTTGCTGGGGAACACGAAGACATCGGCGCAGTTGTAGTAGGCCGGCAATTCATCCTGCCCCTTGGCGCCCAGGAAGCGTACCTGGGGATAGCGCTGCGTCAGCTCTTCCAGCTGCGGACCATCGCCCACCACCCACTTGGTGCCGGGCAGGTCGAGCTTGAGGAAGGCTTCGATGTTCTTTTCCACCGCCACCCGTCCCACATACAGGAACAGGGGGCGCTCGATGCAGGCATGGTCTTCCACTGCCGGGCGGAAGTGTTTGGTATCGACGCCGCGGCCCCATAGCACCACATTGCGGAAGCCCTGCTCCTCCAGTGCCAGCTTCATGGCCGGGGTGGGCACCATGATGGCTTCGGAGCGACCATGGAACCAGCGCAGCAGGCGATAGGTGATGGCCTTGGGCAGGAGCTTGCGCGCGGCCAGGTATTCCGGGAAGCGGGTGTGATAGGCAGTGGTGAAGCCGAGCTTGTGGCGCAGGCAATAGCGCCGCGCGGCCAGGCCCATCGGGCCCTCGGTGGCGATATGGATGCAGTCGGGCTGGAAGCTCTCCAGTGCCGCCGCGATGCGCGCATAGGGCTGGTAGGCCAGCCGGATCTCGGGATAGGTCGGGCAGGCGAAGGTGCGGAAATCGCGCGGCGACAACAGCAGAACTTCGTGTCCCAGCGCGCGCAGGCAACGCACCGTGGAACGCAGCGTGTTGACTACGCCGTTGACTTGCGGCTCACCCGCGTCGCTGATGATGGCAATGCGCATAACTTGTATAAGCGGTAAAAACGGAATCAATCTGTTGCGATCCGGCAGCGGTCTCAGACCGGCACCAGGTCGCGGGCGGCATGCCGTGCTTCCTTGGCGGCGCGCTTCAATTGCATGATCTCCTGCCACGACACCAGGCGCAGCTCGCCGCTGGGATCTTCCACCAGCGCCGAGAGGCTTTCCACCCAGTCGCCGTCGTTGCAGTAGGTCACGCCACCGATGTCGCGGATCTCGGCCTTGTGGATGTGACCGCAGATGACGCCGTCCAGGCCTCTCTTGCGGGCTTCGTCGGCCAGGGCATCCTCGAAGGAGGTGATGTAGTTCACCGCGTTCTTGACCTTGGATTTCAGGTATTGCGAGAGCGACCAGTAAGGCAGGCCGGCACGGGCGCGCCAGCTGTTGAACCACTGGTTGAACTTGAGGATCATGGTGTAGAGCGAGTCACCCACGTAGGCCAGCCACTTGGCGCAGGCGATGACACCGTCGAAGCGGTCACCGTGCAGCACCAGCATGCGACGGCCATCGGCGGTGACGTGGACCAGCTCGTCGCGGATCTTGATGCCGCCGAAGTCGAGGTCGATGAACTGGCGGATCACTTCGTCGTGGTTGCCCGGCACGAAGACCACGTTGGTGCCCTTCTTGGCCTTCTTCAGGACGGTCTGCACCACGTTGTTGTGGCTCTGGTCCCAGTACCAGCGACGCTTCAGTTGCCAGCCATCGATGATGTCGCCCACCAGGTAGAGCGTGTCGGACTCGGTGGCGCGCAGGAACTCCAGCAGGCGCTCGGCCTGGCAGCCGGTGGTACCGAGGTGGATGTCGGAGATCCAGATGGTGCGAAAGCGCAGCGGATCGCGCCGCGCCTCGTCCTCACCCTGGTCGTTATCCTGGTCGTGCTGGGAACCCAGGCCGGCGAACAGCCCCTGGGCCTTGTCCATGAACTGTTCGCGTGGCTTCATGCGGCCCTCGTGTCCTTGAGATAGTGGCGGGCGTAGCGGCTGTCGAGCTTGGACAACGGCAGCAGCAGGAAGAAGTCCGCCGAGTGGAAATCAGGATCCCAGGCCGGTTCACCGCAGACCCATGCGCCACTGCGCAGGTAGCCGCGCAGCAGCGGCGGGATCTGCGGCTCGATGCCGGCTTCGCGGTCTTCCAGCGGGAACGGCAGGTGCGGCGTGACGCGGTAGTCCGGCGGAGCCAGGTTCTTTTCACGGAAGGCGTGGTAGAGGGCGGCGGCATTGTGACCACCATCGGCCAGGCTGACGCTGGCGCAACCCATCAGGTATTCGCAGCGTTCCTTGCGCATGTAGGCGGCCAGGCCGGCCCACAGCATCATGATCACGCCACCGCTGCGGTAGTCGGGGTGGATGCAGGCGCGGCCGGCTTCGGCGATGACGCCGCGGATGTTGTCCAGGCGCGAGAGATCGAATTCCTGCTCCGAGTAGAACTTGCCCATGCGGCGCGCACCGTGCGGGCTCAGCACGCGATAGGTGCCCACCACCGAGAGGGACTTGCTGTCGCGCACGATGAGGTGGTCGCAATAGTCATCGAATTCGTCCTTGTCCAGGCCTTCCGGATTGGCCAGGGCCGACAGGTTCATGGCTTCGATGAAGACTTTGTAGCGCAGGCGCTGCACTTCACGCACTTCTTCCGGAGTACTCGCGAGGCTCAAGCTCAGCTTGGAAAAACTCGGGTTGGCATCGGCAGGAATGGTAAGCAGTCTCATGCATGGTCCTTTATGGTGATAAGTGAAGGGGATGAATGAACATCGAGGTTTGCTGCCCACAGGAAACTGCCGGCTTTCGCATCGAGATCCAAATCACTCCCCTTCAAAACAGCGCCGTTTCCGAAACAAGACGATTTTTTGTTCAACACACTTCGGGAAACGGCCAATGTCCCCGGGATAACGCTGCACAGACTAACTAGCGATTGTTTCACCCACATGACGACCAAGGTGTCTTTGGCGGTGCAGCAACAACTGCGCTGCGGGCGTTACAATGGCGTGACAGAAAGTCATGGAAGTAGCCAGACGCAGCGCCCGGAGACACCCGCATCGGGATGGTGGCGCTGCACGAGTACAGGGAAACGGGCCGCCGGGCCCGGGGAATCTTTCGATGCACCGTCCATCGAAACCATGGATTGAAGACCGGTGCGCTGGCCACCCGCACCCATGCGGGCGGCAGAGCCGGTCAAGCTTTGCAATGTCCGTCAACTCGAAACATAAAGGAAAGCCATGTTACTCAAGGATAAAGTCGCCCTCATCACCGGTTCGGCCAGCGGCATCGGCAAGGAAATCGCGGTCGAATACGCCAAACAGGGCGCCAAGGTAGTCATCGCCGACCTGGCCCTGGACGCCGCCAAGGCCACCGCCGAGGAAATCGCCAAATCCGGCGGCACCGCCATGGCCGTGGCCATGAACGTGACCGACGAGACCCAGGTCGACAAGGGTGTGGCCGATGCGGTCAACACCTATGGCGGCCTGGACATCATGATCAGCAACGCCGGCATCCAGATCATCAGCCCGGTGGCCGAACTGTCGCTGGAGAACTGGCGCAAGATGCTGGCGATCCACCTGGACGGCGCCTTCCTGACCACGCGCGCGGCCATGAAGGCGATGATCAAGCAGGGTCGCGGCGGCGCCATCATCTACATGGGTTCGGTGCACTCGCACCTGGCTTCGCCCCTGAAGGCGCCCTACGTGACGGCCAAGCACGGCCTGCTGGGCCTGGCCAAGACGGTGGCCAAGGAAGGCGCCAAGGACAAGATCCGCACCAATGTCATCTGTCCCGGTTTCGTGCGCACGCCGCTGGTGGAAAAGCAGATCCCAGAACAAGCCAAGGAACTGGGCATCAGCGAGGAAGACGTCATCAAGAAGGTCATGCTGAAGGACACCGTCGATGGTGAATTCACCACCACCCAGGACGTGGCCCAGACGGCGGTGTTCCTGGCGGCCTTCCCGACCAATGCGCTGACGGGCCAGTCGGTGGTGGTCAGCCACGGCTGGCATATGCAGTAAGCCATACCGCAAGCGGCGCACCCGCTCGGGGCGCCGCGTCGCAAGATTGGTATCGATCGTGACCACCCAACTCCATCTGCGCAGCTATCGCGACGAATCACTGGCGCATCGCCATGATTTCCCGCAGCTGGTGCTGCCCCTGTCGGGGCGGCTGGAGCTCGACATCGGCGGCCGCCAGGGCTGCGCCGATGCTCTCACCGGTGCCTTCGTCGAACCCGGCATGCGCCATGCCACCTGTGCCGGTGGCGACAATCGCTCGCTGGTGCTGGACCTGGCCCCGGCAACGATCAACGAGCCGCAACTGGAATGGCTGGCACATCGGCCCTTCCTGACGGTCTCGCCAGCGGCGACCAAGCTGGTCGAATTCATGGCCATGACCCTGGCCACCGGACATGCCGCCCCCTTGCAACACTGGGTACCGCTGCTGCTGGACGCCTTGTCGATGCGCCCGCCGCGCACCGGCTCGCGCCTGCAGCGGATGATGGCGCA
>JAFAMT010000032.1 GCA_019233085.1 Herbaspirillum sp. | reverse complement strand
CTGGCGGCGCGCGACGAGGCAGTGTTTTCCCATGCGCGCCAGCATGAAATCCCGGTTGCGGTTACGATGGCGGGCGGTTACGGACGGGACATCGAACAGACCGTCGCCGTTCACATACAAACGATAAGACTTGCCAGCCTCCACGCTGCCCGCTGGAGCGCAGGACGAGATGACCGGGGCCATCCGGCCCGCTGATGGAAAGACACATGATGCAATCCCCCGCTGGCGCAGGCCGGCCGCGCCAGCTCCTGATGAGCCTGGTGCCCCTGTTGTTCGTGCTGATCTGGAGTACCGGCTTCATCGTGGCCAAGTTCGGCCTGCCTTACGCTCCTCCGCTGACCTTCCTGCTGTTGCGCTTCACCGGCGTGCTGCTGTTCCTCTTGCCGCTGGTGCTGCTGTTCCGCGCCCCCTGGCCGCGTGGCCGCATCCACCACGTCGCCGTGGCCGGGGTGCTGTTGCAGGCGGGTTACCTGGCCGGGGTCTGGTGCGCCATCAAGATCGGTATGCCGGCTGGCCTGTCGGCCCTGATCGTGGGCCTGCAACCCATCCTCACCGCCTTTGCCGCGCCCCTGCTGGGCGAGTCGGTGCGCGGGCGGCAGTGGGTCGGGCTGGCGCTGGGCCTGTGTGGCGTGGGCCTGGTGGTGGCCAACAAGATCTCGCTGATCGGCCTGTCCACGGCCAGCATTGCGCTATGCGTGTTTGCGCTGCTGTGCATCACCGCCGGTACCTTGTACCAGAAACGCTATTGCGCCCACTTCGACCTGCGCACCGGCACCGTGATCCAGTTTGCCGCCTCCATCGTGGTGGTCCTGCCGCTGGCCATCGTCGTCGAGGGCTTGGACTGGCATCTCAGCCAGGTGGCCTGGACGCCGCAATTCATCGCTGCGCTGCTGTGGTCGGTGCTGGCCTTGTCCATCGGCGCCATCTTCCTGTTGTTCGCCCTGATCCGTCGCAGCGCCGCCACCAGCGTCACCAGCCTGCTTTATCTGACACCGCCGACCACGGCCGTGATGGCCTGGCTGATGTTTGGCGAAGCCTTCAGTCTCGTCGGTGCGCTGGGCATGCTGGTGGGTGTGATCGGCGTGGCCTTCGTGGTGCGCAAGTAGGCCGGTTGTCGATCCTCAGACGTCCGGCATCAGGGTCACCAGTTTGAGATCCGGCCGATTGGCGACCCGGAAATTGACCTGCCGGTAGCGCAGTTCCCCCTGTTGCGGGTGGCGGAAACGACGCTCGCCGCCTTCGCGCTCCACCACGTCCTGCAGGTGCCAGGCGCGCTTGAAGAGGGCGCTGGCGGCTGAAAGCTCTTCCACCAGCGCCTGCACCTCGGGGTCATCCAGCAGGCTGGCGCAGTCGGCCCGGAATTCGGCCACCACGCGGCGCGCGCGCTGCTCCCAGTCCACTGTCAGTGCCTGCGCCGCCGCGCTGGCAAACATGAAGAGCAACAGGTTGGGATGGCCGCTGCGCACATCCAGCCAACCGGTGAAGAGCTTGCGTGCCGGCGCATTCCAGGTCACCGCATTCCAGTAACGATCCAGCAGGTAGGCGGGGGCGCGGAAGTGCCTGACCGTTTCCAGGACTTCCGGGGCGACGTGGTCCGAGCCTTGTTGCTCGGGCAGGACCGGGTCTTTCTTCCCCGCCAGTTCAAACAGGTAGGCGCGCTTGGCGCGCGGCAGCTGCAGCGCCTCGGCAATGCGCGCCAGCGCCTGGGGCGAGACCGAGTCGGTGCGTCCCTGTTCGATCCAGGTGTACCAGGTCACGCTGATGCCGCACAGCTGCGCCACTTCCTCGCGCCGCAGGCCCGGCGTGCGGCGGCGTCCGCCCAGGGCCAGGTGGGGCAGGCCGGCTTGCGATGGCGGGGTTTGTTCACGTTGGGTCTTGATGAAGTCACCAAGGGCGCGGCGGGCGAGATCGGCTTCCATGAGCAGGGCAGGGTATTGGTTGAGGTAATAGTATAAACACCCTACTTGTAACAGGATAGGAAGAGGCTAGACTGGATCACCTCATCCACCAGCAACATCCTTCACCACCGCACTCCAGGAGCCAACGCCATGCGCAGCCACCAGCAAGTCGTCACCGAACAATTCGGCAGTACCGCCGCCGCCTACCTCACCAGCGCCGTCCACGCCCAGGGTGTGGACCTGCAGGAACTGGCGCAGATCGCCGCCGCCATTCCCCAGGCGCGTGTGCTGGACCTGGGGTGCGGTGGCGGCCACGCCAGCTTTGCCGTGGCACCGGTGGTGGCGAAGGTGGTTGCCTATGATCTTTCGGCTGAGATGCTCGATGTGGTGGTCCGCGCCGCCGCCGAACGTGGCCTGGACAACTTGGCCGTGCGCCAGGGCAGTGCCGATCGCCTGGACTTCCCCGATGCCAGCTTCGACCTGGTCTGCACCCGCTTCAGCGTGCACCACTGGCGCAACGTGCCGCAGGCCTTGCGCGAGATCCTGCGGGTGCTCAAGCCGGGTGGCCGCTTCATCGTCATCGACACCGCCGCCCCGGCCGATGTGCTGGCCGATACCTATGTCCAGGCGATCGAATTGCTGCGCGACACCTCGCATGTGCGCAATATCAGCCTGCAGTCCTGGCGCAAGCTGTTGCGCCAGGCCGGTTTCGAGATCGCCAGCGACAAGACCTGGAAGCTGCGCCTGGAATTCGCCACCTGGGTGGCCCGCATGCGCACGCCGGCTGACAACATCACGGCCATCAAGGCCCTGTGGAAGAGCGCGCCGCAGGAGGTGAAGAGCTATTTCGCGCTGGAACCGGACGACTCCTTCTCGATTGACGTGGCCATGCTGGACGCGCGCAAGCCCTGAGCCCCCCAAGCCGGGGGATTGCCTCTCCCCGAGGTCAACCCCAGCCCCCGGTTTCTCGTTATCCTTTCATTCCAGATCGCAAGAAAGTGAATATCTACGGCCGATATTGCCCCTTGTCATTCACATGGCAGCCCGGCAGAGGTCATTAGACTGGTATGATCCGTCGGTTGGCGACGGTGATTTTGCTAGATATCAATCTAAGAAATCGGGCAAAAATTCAGATGGTCGCAAGAAAATATGAGGAAGAGCGGGGGACGCCTTCCCGGTAAACAAGTAGAAAGCCGTTTAAAACAATGCGCTAACTGCTTAATTCTCTTGCGAAAATTCTGCTTTTTGCTACACTGCCAACGTTTCTCTTGTGTACTATCAGGGTAAATTGGGGGGAGGTCCACCTATGTTCAAATCAGCGCTGGCTATTTTCACATCGCTACTTTTCATCCACGCTGGTTTGGCTCCCGCCGCAGCCCAGACGGTCGATAACACCACCGCCAAGAAGCCGGTCAAGAAGGTCGTCGTCAAGCGCGCCGTGACCAAGGGCTCGCTGAACAACCGCGAAAAGCTGGTCCGCAAGGTCAGCGTGGTCAAGGGCAAGCGCCAGGTCAGCTACCAGCGTGTGGCCGTAGCGCCCGCCGTTCCGGTGGTGCCGCCCGTGATGACCGCCGGCGACATGGCCGGCCTGAACCTCACGCCCGATCCGCTGGCCCTGCGCTCCAACGTGGCGCTGGTGATCGACCAGGCCAATTCCCAGGTCCTGTTTGAAAAGAATTCTTCGGTAGCCCTGCCGATTGCCTCGGTCACCAAGCTGATGACCGCGCTGGTGGTGGTCGAAGCCCACATGAACATGGAAGAGGTCCTCACCGTCACCGACGACGATGTGGACCGCGAGAAGCACAGCAGCTCGCGCCTGCGCGTGGGCGCCACGCTCAGCCGTGACGACATGCTGCACATTGCCCTGATGAGTTCGGAAAACCGCGCCGCCTCCGCGCTGGGTCGCAACTATCCGGGCGGCCTGCCGGCCTTCGTGGCGGCCATGAATGCCAAGGCCCGCTCGCTGGGCATGACCGATACCCGTTACGTCGACTCGACCGGCCTGTCCAGCCAGAACGTGGCCAGCGCCCGCGACCTGGCCAAGCTGGTGGTGGCGGCCTATAACTACCCGATCATCCGCCAGTACTCCACCGATCCCAAGTACATGGTGGAACCCAGCGGCCACGCCCTGCAATACAACAGCTCCAACCGCCTGACCTCCAGCAAGGAGTGGGACATCGGCCTGCAGAAGACCGGTTTCATCAATGAAGCCGGCCACTGCCTGGTGATGTACACCCGCATCGAAGGTCGTCCCATCGTGATGGTCTTCCTTGACTCCAAGGGCCGCCTGTCGCACGTGGGCGATGCCACGCGCATGCGCAAGTGGCTGGTGGACGACCAGTCGCGCAATCTCACCCGTGTGAAGATGGTGCGGGCTGACGAGGGTTGAGTAGCGTTGCTGCCTTCCCCCAGAATAAAAAATGCCGTTCAGTGATGAACGGCATTTTTTTTGCGGATGGCACTGACAAGAACCGTTCGACCTGAGTAGGTCCGTCAGGACCGTATCGAAGGCATGCCGGCCGTTGCGCCACCGCAGCAGAGCCTTCGATACGCCGCTGCGCGGCTACTCAGGTCGAACGGCAGGCGATGCATGATCGGCCCATTCAGGCCCGCTCCTTGCGATACCCCAGCGCCGACGAGATCTGGTTGGCCGTGCTGACCAGGTCATCGACCCATTCTTCCTGCAGGCGATCGGCCGGGGCCGAGATCGACAGGCCGGCCACCAGCTTGCCGCTGTCGTCGCAGATGCCGGCGGCCATGCAGCGCACGCCCAGTTCCAGTTCCTCGTTGTCGCGCGCATAGCCGAGTGCGCGCACCATCGACAGTTCGCGCTCCAGCTTGGTCAGGTCGGTGATGGAGTTCTTGTTGTGCCCGGCCAGCCCCGTGCGGGTGGCATAGGCGCGCACATTCTTGGGATCATCCACCGACAGGAACAGCTTGCCGGTGGAGGTCAGGTGCAGCGGCGCGCGGCCGCCGATGGCGCGCACCACCTGCATGCCCGAGCGCTCCGAGAAGGAGCGGTCGATATAGACGATTTCATCGGCCTGGCGCACCGACAGGTTGATGGTCTGGTGGGTCTTGCGATGCAGGGCGCGCATGAAGTCCAGCGCCGCCTCGCGCACCGACAGCCGGCTCTTGACGATGTTGCCCAGTTCCAGCAGGCGCATGCCCAGGCGATAGGTACCCGGCTCGACGCGATCGACGAAGCGCTTGACCACCAGGTCATTGAGGATGCGGTGGGCCGTGGAAGGGTGCAGGTCGGTTGCCGCCGACAATTCCTTCAGGCTCACCGGGTCAGGGTAGGCCGCCAGGGCATCGAGCAGCGACACCATGCGCTCGATCACCTGGATGGAAATGTGTTCCGTCTCGCTTGCCGCTTCTTTTTTCATGGCGCAGCCTTGTGCGTTGCAATATCAGCGTTATACCACAATGTGAAAAGAACAAAAAGTCCGTTCGTGCTTTTATTGCCCTGTGGAATGGATGATTGAGTCTGTCGGACCGGCGCAAACGAGCCAGGGCCGGGCGGAGGATTTTTCGCACGATCGTCAACGCAACCAAGGCTTTGGTTATAAAGACTCGCCGCCTTATTCCAAAGCCTTGATCATGCATATCTGTTTTTCGCATATCGAGAGAAGAAAGTATTCGTTCTTTTTCAATGGCAGCCTCATTAACCTGTGCGCTCGATAACAATTAACGCTTTCGGGAAACGGATATGCTGAAGAACATCATCAAATCGGTCGCCGCCGCCCTGGTGCTGGCGCAAGCTGCCCATGTGGCGCACGCGGCCGATCTCTCGCTGCTCAACGTCTCTTACGACCCGACGCGCGAACTCTACGCTGACTATAACAAGGCCTTCGCCAAGTACTGGAAGGACAAGACCGGCGACAACGTCACCATCAAGGCTTCCCATGGTGGTTCCGGCAAGCAGGGCCGTTCCGTCATCGACGGCATCGACGCCGACGTGGTGACCCTGGCCCTGGCCTACGACATCGACGAGATCTCCGAAAAGGCCAAGCTGCTGCCGGCCGACTGGCAAAAGCGCCTGCCGCACAACAGCTCGCCCTATACCTCCACCATCGTATTCCTGGTGCGCAAGGGCAATCCCAAGGGCATCAAGGACTGGGGCGACCTGATCAAGCCGGGCGTGTCCGTGATCACCCCCAACCCGAAGACCTCGGGCGGTGCACGCTGGAACTACCTGGCCGCCTGGGCCTATGCCAAGCAGAAGGGTGGTAGCGACGATGCGGCCCGCGACTACATCGCCAAGCTCTTCAAGAATGTGCCGGTGCTGGATTCGGGTGCCCGTGGCGCCACCATCACCTTCGTCGAGCGCGGCATCGGTGACGTGCTGCTGGCCTGGGAAAACGAAGCCCTGATCTCCCTGAAGGAATGGGGTCCGGACAAGTTCGACATCGTCGCCCCCTCCATCTCCATCCTGACCGAGCCGCCGGTGGCCGTGGTGGACAAGGTGGCCGACCGTCGCGGTACCCGCAAGGTGGCCGAGGAATACCTCAAGCACCTGTATTCGGATGAAGGCCAGGAGATCATCGCCAAGAACTACTACCGTCCCATCGATCCCAAGATCGCTGCCAAGTACGCTGCGCAGTTCCCCAAGCTGAACCTGGTGACCATCGACAAGGACTTCGGCGGCTGGCAAAAGGCCCAGAAGACCCACTTCGCCGACGGCGGTACCTTCGACCAGCTCTACGCACCCAACAAGAAGTAAGTCGTCCATACGGGTGGGCCGGCCGGGCCGGTCCACTCTTTCTTAGCCACCGCAAGCAAAGCAGACTGACATGACCATCCTGTTACTGGCCGGCAGCCCTTCGGCGCCTTCCCGCTCCACCCGCCTGTTGCACCACGTCGGCGACAAGCTGGCGCAGCTCGGCCATCGCTATGCGCGCCTGGATGTGCGCGACCTGCCGGGCCAGGCCATCCTGCGCGCCGACTGGAACGATGCCCAGATCAAGGCGGCGCTGGCTACCGTGGAAGAAGCTTCGGCCGTGGTGGTGGCTACGCCGGTCTACAAGGCGGCCTACAGCGGCATCCTCAAGGCCTTCCTGGATCTGTTGCCGCAGTTCGGCCTGACCAACAAGCTGGTGCTGCCCCTGGCCACCGGCGGCAGCCAGTCGCACATGCTGGCGCTGGATTACGCGTTGCGACCGGTGCTCTCGTCGCTCAATCCCAAGCACGTGCTGCCCAGCATCTACGCGACCGAGGTACAGGTGACCTGGAGCGAGGAAAACGGCCTGATGCTCGATGCCCCCATCGCCGCTCGTGTGGACGAGGGTGTGGCCCAGCTGTCGGCCAGCCTTTTGGCCCTGCACAAGACGGCACCCACAGAATTCCGCGAGATTCCGTTCTCGCAACTGCAGTACAGCGTCTCTTACTGAACCATGCCGGCAGTGTCCGGCGCACGAACAGCGACAATCCGAACCCACGAGAGAAGCGGCTGGTGCAGCCGATGGCCCGCCGCACGTCCACATTTACGTCCAAATTTACGCCCGAATCTGGAGAAACCAAGTGAGCACGAACAAGAACAAGACCCTCTTCCGAGCCCGCCGCCACACGCTGGCCCGCCTGTCTGCCATCGCCCTGGGGGCGCTGGCCTTGAGCATCGGCACTGCGCCCGCACAGGCGCAACAGGCCAAGGTATTGCGCATCGGCTACCAGAAGGCGGCCAATACGCTGGTGTTGCTCAAGGCCCATGGCGCGCTGGAAAAGCGCCTGCAGCCGCTGGGCGTGGAAGTGAAGTGGGCCGAGTTCGCGGCCGGTCCGCAACTGCTGGAAGCCCTCAATGTGGGTTCGGTCGATTTCGGCTACGTCGGTGAAGCGCCGCCCGTGTTCGCTCAGGCCGCCGGTGCCGATTTCGTCTATACCGCCTATGAGATCCCGACCCCCGATGCCGAGGGCCTGCTGGTGCCCAAGGACTCGCCCATCAAGAGCGTGGCCGAGCTGAAGGGCAAGAAGGTCGCCTTCAACAAGGGCTCCGATGTGCACTGGCTGGTGGTGGCACTGTTGAAGAAGGCCGGCCTCCAGTACAGCGACATCCAGCCGGTCTACCTGCCGCCGGCCGATGCCCGCGCCGCCTTCGAGAAGGGCGCCATCGATGCATGGGCGATCTGGGATCCGTTCCAGGCTGCCGCCGAGAAGCAGGTCGGTGCGCGTCGCCTGGCCTCGGGCGTGGGGGCGGTCAGCCACCACCAGTTCTTCCTGAGCGCGCGTCCCTTTGCCGTGGCCAACCCGCAGGTCGAGAAGATCCTGCTGGAAGAGATCACCCGTGAAGGCGAGTGGGTACGCACCCATACCGCGCAGGCTGCCGCCCAGCTGGCGCCCATCCAAGGCCTGGATCCCGACATCATCGAGACTGGCCTGAAGCGCTATGCCCACATCTTCAAGCCGGTCGATGCCCAGGTGCTGGCCGAGCAACAGAAGATCGCCGACGCCTTCTACGAACTGAAGCTCATTCCCAAGCCGCTGAAGGTCAGCGACGCCGTATTGAAATAAGACATTCGCGCGTGCAGCGCCACAGGAGTCAATGATGGATGTGTTCTGGTTTATCCCTACCCACGGCGACAGCCGCTATCTCGGTACCGCCGAGGGAGCCCGCGCGGTCAGCCACGACTACATGAAGCAGGTCGCCGTGGCGGCCGATACGCTGGGCTATGACGGCGTGCTGCTGCCCACCGGCCGCTCCTGCGAGGATGCCTGGGTGGCCGCCTCCAGCCTCATCGACGCGACCCGTCGCCTGAAATTCCTGGTGGCCCTGCGCCCCGGCCTGATGCCGCCGACCCTGGCCGCGCGCATGGCAGCGACCTTCGACCGACTCTCCAACGGACGCCTGCTGATCAATGTGGTCACCGGTGGTGATCCGTCCGAGCAGGAGAGCGACGGCATCTTCGGCAGCCACGCCGAACGCTACGAGATCTCCGACGAATTCCTCAAGATCTGGCGTTCCGTGCTGACCAAGACCCATACCGGCGGCACTACCGATTTCGAGGGCAAGCACCTGCGCGTCAAGGGCGCCAAGGCACTCTATCCGCCGGTGCAGAATCCGCATCCGCCGCTGTACTTCGGTGGTTCCTCCGATGACGGCATCGCACTGGCCGCCGAGCAGGTAGATGTCTACCTGACCTGGGGCGAGCCGCCCGCGGCCGTGGCCGAGAAGATCGCCCGGGTGCGCGAACGCGCCGCCAAGGCCGGTCGTACGGTGCGCTTCGGCATCCGCCTGCAGGTCATCGTGCGTGAAACCAACGAGGCCGCCTGGCGTGCCGCCGATGAACTCATCAGCCGTCTCGACGACGAGACCATCGCCAAGGCGCAAGCCAATTTCGCCCGCATGGATTCGGAAGGGCAGCGCCGCATGTCGGCCCTGCACGGCGGCAAGCGCGACAAGCTCGAAGTGAGCCCCAACCTCTGGGCCGGCGTAGGCCTGGTGCGCGGCGGTGCCGGCACCGCCCTGGTGGGCGATGGCCCGACCGTGGCCGCGCGCATGCAGGAATATGCCGACCTGGGTATCGATACCTTCATCATGTCCGGCTATCCGCACCTGGAAGAAGCCTATCGCTTTGCCGAACTGGTGTTCCCGCTGTTGCCGCGC
Organism: Herbaspirillum sp.; assembly: GCA_019233085.1. Lineage (GTDB taxonomy): Bacteria > Pseudomonadota > Gammaproteobacteria > Burkholderiales > Burkholderiaceae_D > Herbaspirillum. The sequence continues at coordinate 1,748 of JAFAMT010000032.1, read as the reverse complement.
GCCCAGCGCAAGGACCTGCCGGGTCACAACCTGACCGGTCCCTTCGGCGAGATCGTCGGCAATACCGAAATCCCCAACGCCGCGCCGGTGCGCGTGTCGGCCAGCTAAGGCGACCATGAGCAGTGCATCCAATCCGGCCATCGCCACCACGGCCCCGGCCAGCCAGCCCAGCGCCAGCCGCCCCAAGGCGGCCAGTCGTTTCAGGGGCCAAGCTCGCGGCGCCTGGATAGGCTGGCTGCTGCCGCTGGCGCTGCTGGCCTGGTGGGAGCTGGCCGCACAGGCGGGCTGGCTGTCCAGCCGCATCCTGCCGGAACCCTTTGCAGTCCTGAAGGCCGCCTGGAACCTGTCGGCCTCGGGCGAGCTGTGGCGTCACCTGGCCGTCTCCAGTGGCCGCGCCGCCTCCGGCTTTGCCGTCGGTGCCGGACTGGGGCTGGTGCTGGGCCTGCTCTCGGGCAGCCTGCGCTCGGCCGAGCTGCTGCTCGATACCACGCTGCAGATGGTGCGCAACATCCCGGCGCTGGCGCTGATCCCGCTGGTGATCCTGTGGTTCGGCATCGATGAGACGGCCAAGCTGTTCCTGGTGTCGGTGGGCGTGTTCTTCCCGGTCTATCTCAATACCTTCCACGGCATCCGCTCGGTGGACCAGGGCCTGATCGAGATGGCCAAGAGTTACGGCCTGTCGGGCTGGCCGCTGTATCGCGACGTGATCCTGCCGGGCGCCTTGCCGTCCATCCTGGTGGGCCTGCGTTTTGCGCTGGGCCTGGTGTGGGTGCTGCTGATCGTGGCCGAGACCATCTCGGCCCAGTCCGGCATCGGCTACATGACCATGAATGCCCGCGAGTTCCTGCAGACCGATGTGGTGCTGGTGGGCATCCTGCTCTACGCGCTGCTGGGCAAGCTGGCCGATACCGCGGCGCGGGCACTGGAACGCTTCTGGCTGCGCTGGCATCCAGGCTATCAATGAAACCGGGTCAGGAGAACAGCATGCGCAACGACGCACAGGAAAACCAGGAACTGAGCCGCGCCGCCGGACGTGGCGTGGGCATCCGCCTGCGCGCCCTGAGCAAGGCCTTCAGCGGACGCACCGTACTGCATGACATCGACCTGGATGTCACCCCGGGCGAATTCGTGGCCATCGTCGGCCGCAGCGGCTGCGGCAAGAGCACGCTGCTGCGCCTGGTGGCGCAACTGGATGCAGCCAGCGGCGGCGAGGTGGTCTATGAACACACCGGCAGCGGCGAGCCCGAAATCCGCATCATGTTCCAGGATGCCCGCCTGCTGCCGTGGAAACGGGTGCAAGCCAATGTCGCCCTGGGATTGCCCCGGCAGGCTGCGCCACAGGCGCTGCAGGCATTGCGCCAGGTCGGCCTGGATCAGCGCGCCGGCGAGTGGCCGGCGGTGCTCTCGGGTGGGCAGCGGCAACGTGTGGCGCTGGCCCGTGCCCTGGTGCACGACCCGCAGCTGCTGCTGCTGGACGAGCCCCTGGGCGCGCTGGACGCGCTGACCCGCATCGAGATGCAGAGCCTGATCGAGTCGCTCTGGCGCGAACGCGGGTTCACCGCCTTGCTGGTCACGCACGATGTGCAGGAAGCCATCGCTCTGGCCGACCGCGTGCTGCTGATCGAGGATGGCCGCGTGGCACTGGACCAGCGCATCGACCTGGCCCGTCCGCGTTCACGTGGCCAGGCGCAGTTTGCCGCGCTGGAAGAGGCGATCCTGGCCCGCGTGCTGCGCTATCCCGGCAGCGA
>JAFAMT010000395.1 GCA_019233085.1 Herbaspirillum sp. | reverse complement strand
GATGATGCCCGAGTTCAGGGAGAACTTGCTGCCGGTGCTTGCGGAAGCGGTGTTGACAGCCTTGCTGGTGTAGACAACACCGGTATCAACGATACCGTAGATAGTAACGGAGCTTTGTGCTTGAGCAGCACCTGCGAACGCGCCGAGAACGGCCAGTGCCAGCAGAGATTTTTTCATTTGACATCCTTCTATAAAAATAGTCTTGAGGATCCGTACTTCTGGTCGGATGGTGAGACATTAAGGGTTCTCATTTGGCGTGGCCGCAGATTGGTCACGTGAGGGGGGGAATTTTGGTTGAAAGCGTCAAAGAGCTGTTCTAGTGTTGTTTTTTTCAAACGCTTTCCGGTCTGCCAATGCCTGAAAGGCAAATTTTGGCTTGCAGTTGATCCCTCGTTAACGACAGCGGAGGGCGAAACTTGACTCATCCGGCGGGAAGCATGGGCTTGTTGCTAAAACGATGCATTTCGATAGATTTGACCTGTATTTTAAAAAAATGTGGATTGTGGGGCATAATTTTGGCTTTCTGACCTAACGTGGAGAGCTGATGGCAAATCGCGAAGACCTCGCAATCATCCGCGCTGCGCGAGCCGGGCAGGCCGAAGCGCAGCTTACCCTGGGCAAGCGCTACCTGTTTGGTGGCAATGGATTGCCGCAAAGTCTGGGTACCGCATTCCACTGGCTGGAGCGTGCCGCTCGCCAGGGATTGGCGGACGCCTGGATGTTGATCGCCCAGCATATCCCTTATGAAGTCGTCACTCCCCTGGCCAAGCCCCAGGAGGCCGCGCAATGGTACGAGCTTGCTTTCGAGGCCGGGTTGACCAAGGCTGGTTTGGTGTTTGCGCGCCTGGTATTGGATAACGTGACGCAGATCAGCACTGAATTGAAGAGCCGGGCCATTCGCGCGCTCGAAGTGGTGGCGCGCGAGGGGGACCCGGATGCGCAGTGGCTGCTGGCCCGCCAGGCCGACCGGTTGGACATGGTGGCCTCGCCTGCCACCGCGGCCGACGTCGAGCGGCCTGTGGTCAAGCCGGAGGACCTGAGGCAGTGGACGCAAAAGGCGGCCGATGCCGGCATCGAGCAGGCCCAGCATGCCCTGGCCGAAGCCGCCTGGCGCCAGTCTGACCATGAAGCCTTCCGCCAGCGCGCCCAGCCCCTGGCCGATGCGCTGTTGCGCCACTACGAGCCCATGCTGGTCCAGCTCAATGCGCCTTCGGAGGCGCTGGCCTCCAGCCTGGGCGGGCAGAACATCGAATTGCTGCGCCGTCTGGCGCAAGTGCATCAGGCCGACAAGCGTCCTGACCTGCTGCATGCCCAGCAATTGCTGGAACTGGCGGCCCTGGCCTGCGACCGCGATGCCCAGCTGGCGCTGGGCCTGCTCTACGGCCGCCTGGACGAGCAGGGCGCACGGCGCTTTGCCGGCATGGGGTCGGCCAATTACAAGAAGGCCATCCGCTGGCTGACCCTGGCCGGCGAGCAGGGGTTGGCGACGGCCTGGTATGTGCTCTCGCGTATCTATCTCAAGCCGGAGTTCTCGCAACGCAACCTGGCCGATGTGCAGCATTACCTGGAGCGGGCGGCCGAGATGGGCCATGTGGCGGCGCAACTGGAGTGTGGCGTGGGTGCCTGGCGCAATCGCCGCGATGATCCGGGCAACGATGTGCGCGCCCTGTACTGGCTGCAGAAGGCTGCCACCCAAGGGGCGCAGGAAGCCCGGGCGTTACTGGAGAAGGTGGCCGACCATCCGCAGCCGGCACCATGGGCGGTCCTGGCGCGTACCCAGCTGACCCGCGAGCAGGTCAATGCCCACCCCTTCCTGGCCGCGCGCATCGAGCTGGCCTCGCTGTTCGGGCTGACCCGCCCGGAAGCCCTGCTGATCGACCTGAAGCAGGCCGATTGCGGGCATTGCCTGATAGTGGACATCCGCAGCCAGTATGCGCGCAGCAAGCGTCGCCTCATCATGGTGGAGAACGGCGAACAGCGCGGCGCGCTCAACCGCATCGGACGCCTGTTCGAGGACATGGAGGGCGGGCCCAGCGGCCCCGAGGGCAACTATCGGCAGCGCCTGTACCGGCTCAAGACGATACTGCCGCAATCCTCCGAGGAGGAGGAGAGCGAAGAGCAGGGCGTGGAGGCCTGATTTCCGCTGTCAAGACAACAACGGCTTGCTGATCAGCAAGCCGTTTTGTTTTGTTCCGTTCGGGATAGTGTCTTATTCAGTGTCGGGCAATTCGATTTCACCCTCGAAGACCGACACCGCCGGTCCGGTCATCATGACCGGCTCGCCGGGGCCGGTCCAGGCGATGCTGAGCACACCGCCATGGGTCTGTACCGCCACGGGCGAGTCGAGCAGGCCGCGGCGAATGCCAGCGACGACGGCTGCGCAGGCGCCCGTGCCACAGGCCAGGGTTTCGCCAGCACCACGCTCGTAGACACGCAGATTGACGTGGTGGCGATCGACGACTTGCATGAAGCCGGCGTTGACGCGCCTGGGGAAGCGTTCGTGACGCTCGATCAGTGGCCCGTCCACCAGCACCGGAGCGGCTTCGCTGTCGGCGACCACTTGCACGGCATGCGGGTTGCCCATCGACACCACGGAAATCCAGGTGGTCTTGCCGGCCACGTCCAGCGGCCACAGGGTGTCGTCGGCCTCGCTGCGGTGTTGCAGGCCGCGGCTGTCGAAGGGAACGTCGGCCGGCGTCAGGATGGGCGCGCCCATGTCCACGGTGATGCGGCCGTCGTCTTCCAGGCGTGGCTCGATCACGCCTGACATGGTTTCCACACGGATGGCGCGCTTGCTGGTCAAGCCCTTGTCGGTGACGAACTTGACGAAGGCGCGGGCGCCATTGCCGCACTGCTCGACCTCGCCGCCGTCGGCGTTATAGATGCGATAACGGAAGTCGACACCGTCGCCACTGGCCTTTTCCACCACCAGCATCTGGTCGGCGCCAATGCCGAAGCGGCGGTCAGCGATGAATTGCCATTGGGCAGGGGTCAGCGAGATGGCCTGGTTGATGGCGTCGAGCACGACGAAGTCGTTGCCGGCGCCATGCATCTTGGTAAATTTGATCTTCATGCGGACATTATAAGGACGCCGGCCCCGTTTCACAGGGGGGGGCGGCGTGGGAGAGGGGGCCATCAGCTGCGTTCCTTGCGGTACACGTCGGGCTGGCCAGGCGGGCGGTTCTTGAAACGCTTGTGCGCCCAGAAATATTCGGCCGGGGCTTCCAGCACGCGCTGTTCGATGAAGGCATTCATGCGCCGGGTGGCTGCCACGATGTCGTCGCCCGGATAGTCGGTCCAGGCCGGGTAGAAGGTGGTCTTCCAGCCGCGGTAGCCAGGCAGGAAGGTGGTGATGACCGGTACGACAGACGCGCCCGTGGCCGCGGCGATGCGCGCCGTGGCCGTCAGCGTGGCGGCCGGGACGCCGAAGAAGGGCACGAATTCGGCATCGCGGGTGCCGAAGTCCATGTCCGGCAGCATGATGAAGGGCAAGCCTTCGCGCATGGCGCGGATGATCGGCTTGACGCCTTTTTCGCGCGCCAGCAGGGTCACCGGGCGGAAGCGCGAGCGGCCCTTGAGCAGGGCCTGGTCGATGACTTCGTTCTGCTGGCGTGCATAGATGGTGCACACCGAGTAATCCGAGTTGAGGACCAGCGCAATGCCGGGAATCTCCAGGCAGACGAAATGCGGGCAGAGCAGGATGGTGGGGCCCTTGTCCAGGGTCTCGAAAGGAACGCCGGGCTCGACCTGGATCAGGCGCTTGAGGCGCGACTCCGGCGCCCACCACAGGATGCCGCGTTCCAGGGCGCTGCGGGCATAGGCCTGGAAGTGGCGGCGGGCGATCAGCCGGCGCTCCTGTTCGGTCTTCTCGGGGAAGCACAGGCGCAGGTTGATGAGCGTGATACGGCGGCGCGGCCTCATATAGATATAGAGCAACCATCCCAGGCCCTCGCCCAGTCGTCCCAGGATGGGCAGCGGCAACCAGTGCAGCAGCCACATCACGGCAATCAGTATCCTCATGGGGCGGTCCCCGGTCGCGTCACGCCGGCCGGCGTCTTGTAGCGGTTGTAGCTCCAGATATATTGGGCCGGGCAGCGGGCGATCAGTTTTTCCATGGCCTGGTTGATGGCGCGGGCCTGTTGCTCGGGAGTATCGCCGAGCTCGCCCTCGAAGGGCACGAAATGGACGGCATAGCCACGTCCCCACGACAGGCGCTCGGCATAGGCCAGGATGATCGGGGCGCCACTCATCTGCTGCAGCTTGGCCGGCAGGGTCATGGTGTAGGCCGGCTTGCCGAAGAAGTCGGCCCATACGCCTTCACCATTCTGCGGCACCTGGTCGGGCAGCAGGCCGATGGCCTGGCCGCTCTTGAGGGCCTTGAGCAGGATGCGCACACCGGCCAGGTTGGCCGGGGCCAGGTGCAGGTTGGCGCGGGCGCGGGCGCCTTCGATCAGGGGTTTCA
>JAFAMT010000322.1 GCA_019233085.1 Herbaspirillum sp. | reverse complement strand
GCATCCAGCTGCCCCAGGTGCGGACTGACCACCCGCCGGGCCGGCGGCAGCAGTTCGCTGAAACTGCCGGCATCGAGCACGGCCAGGATGCGCTCGCGCGCGGTGGCTTCCAGGTAGCTTGCGCTCATTGGCCCTCCTCCACCATGGCTTCCACGGCCTGGTCCAGCCGCAGGCTGACCACGGCGGGCGTGGCGCCCATGTCATTGATCGAGATGCGCGTATCGGCCAGCTGCCAGCGCTGCTGGAAGTCGGTCACCACCGCTTCCCAGATGGTGCCGAAACCGCGCGCGGCGGTCTTGATCTCGATGGCGCAGGCGCCCTTGAGATCGGCGTTCTCGATCAGCACTTCCAGGTTGCCGGAGCTGACCACGCCCACCAGTTCGGGCGCGGCCTTGAGGCGGCGCTGGCCGTTTTCAAAGCGAAAAGTCAAAGTTTCCATCGTGTTGTTCCGATTGCTTACCTTTAGCTACCAGTTACGGAAGCGCTTGGGCGGGTTGTACAGCCCGCCGGAGGCGCGCACCAGGTCTTTCATGTTCTTGGCCGCCAGCAGGTCGCGGGTGGCCAGGCGCTTGTCGATGCCCAGGTCCTCGGCGCGGCGGATGATGCCGCGATCACGCAGGTTTTCCACCATGCGCTTGTCGCGTCCCAGGCCCACCGCGGTATAGCCGGCCACGCCACGGATGGCTTGCTCGCGCTCTTCTTCGGTGCGGCATAGCAGCAGGTTGGCGATGCCCTCCTCAGTGAGGATGTGGGTGACGTCGTCCCCATAGATCATCACCGGCGGGATGGGCATCTTGGCTTGTTCGCCCAGTTGCCAGGCATCGAGCTTCTCGACGAAGGCCGGCTGCATGTGTTCGCGGAAGGTTTCCACCGTCTGCACCACCAGCTTCTGGCCGCGCGGGATGGTGTTGCGCCCGGCACGGGCCTGCTGGCCAGCCTTGAGCCAGGCCTCGCTGGCGTGGCGACGGCCACGTGCATCGGCCCCCATGTTGGGCGCGCCGCCGAAGCCGGCAATGCGCCCCAGCGTGGCCGTGGAGGAATTGCCCTGCAAATCGATCTGCAGGGTGGAACCGATGAACATGTCGCAGCCGTAATGGCCGGCCGTCTGCGAAAAGGCGCGGTTGCTGCGCATGGAGCCATCGGGGCCGACGAAGAAGACATCGGGACGGGCGCGGATGTAGTCTTCCATCCCCAGCTCGGAGCCGAAGGAATGGATCGATTCCACAAACCCGGCCTCGATGGCGGGGATCAGCGCCGGGTGCGGGTTCAAGGCCCAGTGCTTGCAGATCTTGCCGCGCAGGCCCAGCGACTCGGCATAGGTCGGCAGGATCAGCTCGATGGCAGCGGTATCGAAGCCGATGCCGTGGTTCAGGCGCTGCACGCCGTATTCGGCATAGATGCCCTTGATGGCCATCATCGCCATCAACACCTGGATCTCGGAGATCTGCGCCGGATCGCGGGTGAACAGCGGTTCGATGTAATGCGGCGTGGGCGCCTTGATGGCAAAGCCGACCCAGTCCGCCGGGATATCCACGCGCGGCAGCACGTCGACGATCTCGTCGACCTGGGCGATGACGATGCCGCTGGAGAAGGCCGTGGCTTCCGCGATGGCCGGCGTGTCCTCGGTATTGGGGCCGGTGTAGAGGTTGCCGTGGCGGTCGGCTGCCTGTGCCGCCACCAGGGCCACGCGGGGTGTCAGGTCCACGAAGTAGCGGCCGAACAGTTCCAGGTAGGTATGGATGGCGCCGATGTTGAGCTTGCCGGCGGAGGCCAGCTTGGCCAGGCGGCCGGCCTGCGGGCCGGAGAAGGAAAAGTCCAGCCGGTCGGCGATGCCCTTTTCGAACACGTCCAGGTGTTCCGGCAAGGCCAGCACCGAGAACAGCATGTGCAAGCCGTTCACCCGTGCCGGGTCGAGTGCGGCCAGGCCCTTGGCGAGGAAATCCGCCTGCTTCTGGTTGTTGCCCTCGACACAGACACGGTCGCCGTTTTCCAGCACCGCATAGAGCAGCTCGGCCAGTTTTTCCGCAGGGGCGATCTTGCCCTGCAACTGGCTGCCCAGTGCGGCGGTGGCGCGCGCCAGCCGTTGCTCACGGTTCTTCTGGCGCGCGTTCCACACGCGTTCGTTACCACTCATTTACTTGGCTCCCATCAACAGGTCAGGCAATACGGTCGCGATGCCCGGGAACATGCACAAGAGCAGGACCGCGAGGAACATCAGCGCCAGGAAAGGAATCGTACCCTTGATCACGTCGCCCAGCGCGATATCGGGTGCGATGTTCTTGATCACGAACAGGTTCAGCCCCACCGGCGGGTGGATCAAGCCCATCTCCATGACCACCGTCATGACGATGCCGAACCAGATCAGGTCGAAGCCAGCGGCTTTCAGCGGCGGCAGGATGATGGGCGCGGTCATCAGGATGATCGAGACCGGCGGCAGGAAGAAGCCCAGCACGATCACCATGGCCAGGATCACCGCCAGCAGCAGCCACTTCGACAGGTGCAGGTCGACCACCCACTGCGCTGCCGACTGGCTGATGTGCAGGTAGCTCATCACGTAGGAATACAGCAGCGACATGCCGATGATCAACAGCAGCATGCCCGACTCCTTGATGGTCGAACTGAGGAAGGGCGCGATGTCGCGCGGCTTGTAGATGCGATAGACGATGGCGATCAACACCAGCGCCAGCAGCGCACCCAGGCCGGCCGTTTCGGACGGCGTGGCCAGGCCGCCATAGAGCGCCACCATCACCCCGATCAGCAGGACCAGGAAGGGCAGCACGCGCGGCAGCATCTCCACCTTCTGCGCCAGCGTGAAATGCTCGTCATCCAGGTAGGCCGACTTGGCGCCCCCGGCGCTGTAGACC
>JAFAMT010000224.1 GCA_019233085.1 Herbaspirillum sp. | reverse complement strand
CGACGAACAGGGTTCGTTGCACAAGGCCGCCGAGGTCATGCACATGACCCAGCCGGCCGCCACCAAGGCCTTGCATGAAATGGAAGATGCCCTGGGCGTGACCCTGTTCGACCGCTCCCCGCGCGGTATCGAGGCCACCGAGCTGGGACGCTGCGTGATCCGCTACGCGCGCCTGATCCAGAGCGACGTTGCCAACCTGCGCGACGAGCTGCAGAACATGATCAGCGGGCGTGGCGGGCGCCTGTCCATCGGCACCATCATGGGCGCGGCGCCCTTCGTCACGCGTGCCCTGTCGCGCCTGCGCGAGATCCAGCCCGAGGTCTCCATCGAGATTAGCGAAGACACCAGTGCGCGCCAATTGCTGCTGCTGGACCAGGGGCGTATCGACCTGATGATAGGACGTTCCTCGGTCAGCTCCCAGCCCAACCTGTACCACTACGAAATGCTGCGCGGCGAGCCCATGTGCATCGTCAGCGGCGTCGACCATCCGCTGGCCACGGCCCAGAAGGTGCGCCTGCAGGAACTGGCCGATGCGTCCTGGATCCTGTATTCCAGCAACATGCCCATGCGCATCTGGATCGAGCACGAGTTCAAGCTCGAAGGCGTGAAGGTCCCGGGGCATGTGATCGAGACCGCCTCTCCCTTCGTCACCATCACCCTGCTGGCGCAATCGAACATGGTGGCGGTGATGCCGCTGGATATCGCCCACTTCTTCGCGGCCAAGCAGATGCTGGGCATCCTGCCGGTGAACCTGAAGACCCGCATCGAACACTACGGCATCGTGACCCGCAAGAACACGACGCTCTCGTCGCTGGCCAAGATGTTCATCCAGATCCTGCGCCAGCAAAACTGACCGACCCTCCCGTATCATCCTCTCCGCCCGTTCGGACTGAGTAACGGCATGGCCGCGTATCGAAGGCGCGGATACGGTGCGTCTTCGATACGGCCCTGACCGGGCCTACTCAGCCCGAGCGGTTGTTGGGCAGCGCGTGTGCTCCCTTGAGGTTTTTTTACGCGTTAGGGATTTCCCTGATGCCGGCCCGGCGTGTTTTCCTGTTAGCCTTCGTCTGCGGTCGGGGTGGCCGCATTTCCTCCGGTTGGTTTTCATGAATTTGCGTTCCACGCGTGGTCTCACGCGCCTTGCAGCACAACTTCCCGCATCATCCACGGTACCGGCGACGATCACGTCGTCCTTTGCGCGCAGCGTGCTGGCCTCGGCTTGCCTGGCCGCGGGCTTGCTGCTGACCGGCTGTGCCGCCCAGAAGACGGGGCCATCGCCGGAGGCAATCGCACGCCAGGCGCGGCTGGACCAGGCATTGGCGCTGTTCTCGGGCAACCAGGCCGGTGGCTTGCCGTCCGGCTGGGAACCGCTGCTTTTCACGCGCAAGAAGAAGCCTACCGAATACCAGCTGGTGGAGCAGGACGGTCGCATCGTCCTGCATGCACGGGCCGACCAGGCATCATCGGGCTTGCGTCATCCCGTCGACATCGATGTCAACAAGAAGCCCTGGCTATCCTGGAGCTGGAAGGCCGCCGGGCTCATTCCCACGGCCGACATGCGCTACCGGGAAACCGAGGACTCACCGGTGCGCATCGTACTGGCCTTCGATGGTGATCATGACAAGCTCTCGCTGATGGATACCATTCTCTTCGACACCGCCAAGTTGCTGACCGGACATGAGATGCCCTACGCCACCCTGATGTATGTATGGGAAAACCAGGCACCGGTCGGTACCGTCATCGCCAATACCCGCACCGGTCGCATCCAGATGCAAGTGGTTGAGAGCGGCCCGGCCAGCGTGGGGCAATGGAAGCATTACCAGCGCAACGTCGCCGAGGACTACGAGCGCATCTTCGGCGAGAAGCCGGGCCGCCTCATCGGCGTGGGCGTGCTGACCGATACCGACAACACCCTGCAGAAGATGGATGCCTGGTATGGGGATATCCGCCTCATGCGCGAGCCCGCAGAGAATTCATAAATCTTTCCCGGTGGAAATGTTAATGCCTGCGAGCCAGGCATTAACAAAACAGCCAGGCAGAAAAAACAAGACCCGCCGGCATTGCGCCGGCGGGTCTTGTTGCTTGTTGATTGCGCTGGTTCGGGCGGGCGCTTCAGACGCCGCGCCACCAGGCCGCCACATGGCCCCAGAATCCCTTGGGACCATCTTCGAAGAGCCACGGCTTTTCCTTCTTGAGTCGTTCGATGATGTCCTGCTCGGCCTTCTCCGATACGTTGCCATAGGCACGGCCCAGCTTGAGCAGGGTGCGCAGGGCGCCCAGCTTCTCGCGCGCGACCATGCCGGAGGCGTGCTCGATGGCGATCTGGGTCTCGCGCAGCTCCTGCAGCAGCGCATGCGCCAGCTGCGAGGCCGGGGTCTTCAGACGCTCCTGGACGATGGCGATATTGGTGGCCGACGCCTTGATCTGCGAGGCCAGCAGATCGATCTGGGTCTCATCCCCCATGGCTTGCTTGATGATGGCCGAGGCCCACGCCCGCGAGGCATTGACCAGGTCGTCGGTATTCCAGTCATGGCGCACGGCGATCCAGAAGCCGAAGTTGGCCGCCTGCTCGATCAGGATCTGCACCACGTCCGGGAATTCCTTGTCCATGGCGCGCCTGGCCCAGGCGTACTGGCCCGAGAGCATCAGATGCTGCACCGCGTCTTCGGTGAGGAAATTGGTGTTCTCCGACAGCTTGGCCAACAGGTAGTTGTCGAAGGAGGGTTTCACGAAGCCGGAATCGATCTTGGTCGAGAGACGCACGAAGTTATGGTAATCACGCTCCAGCGAGTCGTAGATCTCGTCCTTGAGGATGAGTTTGATTTGTTTCATGAAGCTTCCCCTCGGACCGGGTCCGATGTTGTCATGCCGGCAAAATCATGGGCCGGCATGTGTTGGTCTTGTCAATGCGTACTGGTTACGTGCAGATCGATGCTGGCGGCTCATGCAGTCATGCTGCCTGGAAACTTGTTATCGGCTCACCACCCGGGAAACTTTATCGCCGCCGGCCTCTGCGGCTCCTGGTATGAGTGCAAGCCATGGCCCATGGCCGCTCGCCATTCAGCTGGCCAGCAAGGCCAGCAGCGCCAGTAGGGCCGGCAAGCCCTGGATGTAGAGGATAGAGCGCTTGGCGGTCAGTCCGCCGTAGAGGCCAGCGATCAACACGCAGATGACGAAGAAGAACTGCACCGGACGCTCGCCCGTGGCGACGCTCCAGAACAGGCCGGCGGCCAGGAAACCGTTGTATAGCCCCTGGTTGGCCGCCAGCACGCGGCTGGCTTCGGCAGCCTCACGCGACTGGCGGAAGGTCTTCAGGCCGATGGGATGCGTCCACAGGAACATCTCCAGCACCAGGATCCAGACATGTTCGACGGCAATCAACAGCAGCAGGGCGGTGGCGAGCGTGTGCAAGGTTTCTCCCTCTTGTCGTTTTCTTTATGTTGGCAGGCATGCCGGCGCCCCCTGGCGCCGGTGCTTCCGGGATCATGCCCTAAATGATCCACCGCGCCAATGTACTTCAAGCCCTGGTCAGGAATTTCTCGGCCAGTCGTACCCAGTAGGTCGCGCCGATGGGCAGCAGGTCATCATTGAAGTCATAGCTGGGGTTGTGCAGGTTGCATGGGCCCAGTCCATGGCCGTGGTCGCGGTGACCGCCATCGCCATTGCCCAGGAAGACGTAGCAGCCCGGTTTGTGCTGCAGCATGAAGGCGAAATCCTCGGCGCCCATGGTCGGCTCGGTGTGTGCGTCGACGCGCTCGGCGCCGAATTGTTCGGTCAGCACTTCCACGGCGAAGGCCGTTTCGCTGGCGTGGTTGACCAGCGGCGGATAGTTGCGCTTGAAGCGGAATTCAACGGTGGCGTCGAAGGCGGCGGCGGTGTGCTCGGCGATCTCCTTCATGCGACGCTCGACCAGGTCCAGCACCGGCAGGCTGAAGGTGCGCACGGTACCGATCATGGTCGCTTCATCGGGCAGGACATTGTTGGCGCTGCCGGTATGGATCTGGGTGATCGAGACCACGGCCGGATCGTTGGGATTGACGTTGCGGGCCACGATGGTCTGCCATGACTGGGCGATCTGTACCGCCGTCATCACCGCATCGATGGCCTTGTGGGGCTGAGCCGCGTGCGAGCCACGGCCCTTGACGGTGACATGGAACTCGTTGCTGGAAGCCATCTGCGGGCCGGGCGTGACGCCGAAATGGCCGGCCGGGATGCCAGGCCAGTTGTGCATGCCGAAGACGGCATCCATCGGGTATTTCTCGAAGAGGCCATCCTGGATCATGCGCTCGGCGCCGCGTCCGCCTTCCTCGGCCGGCTGGAAGATGACATAGACGGTGCCATCGAACTGGCGATGTTGCGCCAGGTAATGCGCCGCGCCCAGCAGCATGGCGGTATGGCCGTCATGGCCGCAGGCGTGCATCTTGCCCTCGTGGCGGGAGGCATGGGCGAAGGTATTGAGCTCGGGCATGGGCAGCGCATCCATGTCGGCGCGCAGGCCGATGGCGCGCGGGCTGTCGCCATTCTTGATGATGCCTACCACGCCGGTCACGCCCAGGCCGCGCACCACCGGGATCCCCCATTCGGTCAGCTTCTGCGCCACCAGCTCGGAGGTGCGCACCTCTTCGTAGCCGAGTTCGGGATGGGCGTGGATGTCGCGGCGGATCTGTTGCAATTCGGCGTGGAACTGGACGATGGGATCGATGAGTTTCATGGGGGGCGTGGAGCGGTGCTCGGGTTCAGGACAGGTGGCTATCTTACCGCGCCCGCGCCGTTCGCAGGAAACCCGCAATTTTGTTCAATACAGCCTCCCGCGGCGGACCTAGCATGCGCCTCTTTGCAGAGAAAAGGCATATCGATGTTTTCTTCCGAATTCCTGTTGCTGGCGGGGGCGCACCTGCTGGCGCTGGCCAGCCCCGGCCCCGATTTCCTGTTGCTGTTGCGCGGCGCCTTGCGGCATGGGCGTGCTTATGGCCTGGCTGCAAGCCTGGGCATCGCGCTCGCCAACGGCATCTATATCGCGTTGGCACTGGCCGGATTCGGCCTCTTGCAGCAAAGTCCGCTGCTGCTCATGGGCATGCAATGGCTGGCCAGCCTCTATCTGGCCTGGCTGGGCTGGATGTTCATGCGCGCCAGCCTGGCGCCGGCTGTCCTGCCGGATGCGCAGGCTCGCCCGGGCCCGCGTGCCGGCGCAGCTGCGGGGATGCTGGCGGGATTTCTCTCGGCAGTGCTCAATCCCAAGAACGGGGTCTTCTACTTCGGCCTGTTCACGCTGATGGTGGATGCGCATACCGGGCCGCAGCGCAAGCTCTTCTATGGCACCTGGATGTTCTTTGCGGTGCTGGCCTGGGATGCGGCACTGGTCTGTTCGATCTCGCAGCGCCGCGTGGTGGCTGCCCTGGGGCGGGCCTTGCCGCTCATCGAGCGCGCCGCCGGTTTGCTGCTGATGATCGCGGCGGCGGCGCTGGCGATGGCACGTGCCGCCTGAGGCGGTATCGGAGCGATCAGCGGCGCGTGTACTGCAGGGGCGTCACCGCCACGCGTGACTTGAAGGCGCGATGGAAATGGCTCTGGTCGGCGAAGCCGGTGTCGTAGGCGGCATCGGCCGCACTGGCGCCTTGCTGCAGCAGGGCGCGGGCCTGGTTGATCTTCATGTCCAGTTGCAGTGCGTGGGGTGTCAGGCCATAGCGGCGGCGGAACTGGCGGATCAGCTGGTAACGGCCCATGCCGGCGATCGCGGCCAGCTCATCGAGGGCGATGCGCTGGCGGCAATTTGCCTGCAGATGCTGGTGGGCGCGTTGCAGGCCGTCGTCATTGTCGATGCCGGTGGCCGTGTCGCGCAGGCAGGCTTCGGCGCACAGGAGCATGATCTCGTGCAGGCAGGTAATCACGTCGGCCTGCAGTTCTGCGTCGGGATGTTCCAGCGCCTGCGTGAGCCGGTCCAGCAGGCGTACTGCCTGGGCCGAGCGCAACACCTGCGAGCGCATGCTGGCCAGCAGCGCGCGGGTGGCGGGCGTCTCGTCCAGCAGCGCGGCCAGCCAGGGCTGGTCGATATGGAACATGCGGTAGCTCCAGCATTGCAGGTCGGCGGGGTTGCAGCAATGCACGTCGCCGGCGCGTACCAGCACCACGTCGCCGGGGACGATGGCCTGGCTGTGGTCGGCCAGCGAGAACACGCTCTGGCCGGCATCGACGATGCCGATGGAAAACCCGGCATGCGTATGCGGGGCATAGCAGGACAGGCTGCCGCTGGCGCGTCGCCCTTCCAGGAAGGGCAGTTCGGGGTGGCGCCAGAATTGCTGCAGCGGCTGGAGTGACTGGGCAGGGGGCATGGTCAAGGGCAGGCCGGGTAATCGTGATGCTGCATTTTAAGTTAAAGTATCCGTCTCGCAGTATCCGTCCCGACACTGGCGTACATGCCGGCCAGTGCATCCTTCTCGTACCGATTATCCAGCCTGTCTTGCCATGACCACCACCATCGTCCGCGCCGCCTGTCCCCATGATTGCCCCGATACCTGCGCCTTGCTGGTGACCGTGAAGGATGGCGTGGCCACCGAGGTGCGCGGCGATCCCGATCATCCGCCCACCTCCGGCGTACTTTGCACCAAGGTATCGCGCTATACCGAGCGCACCTATCACCCTGATCGCCTGCTGCATCCCATGCGCCGCGTCGGCAAGAAGGGGGAGGGCAAGTTCGAGCGCATCAGCTGGGACGAGGCCATCACCACCATCGCCAGCCGCCTGGGCCAGATCGCCCTGCGCGATCCGCAAGCCATCCTGCCCTACAGCTATGCCGGCACCATGGGTCTGGTGCAGGGCGAATCCATGGCCGGGCGTTTCTTCAACCGACTGGGCGCTTCGCAGCTGGACCGTACCATCTGCTCGGCCGCTGGCAGCGCCGGTTATCGCTACACTGTCGGCGCGCGCATCGGTGCCGACCTGGAGCAGGTCAACCAGGCCAAGCTGATCCTGATCTGGGGTGGCAATCCAATTGCCTCCAACCTGCATTTCTGGACCCGTGCGCAGGCCGCCAAGCGCAACGGCGCGCGCCTGATCGCCATCGATCCCTACCGCTCGCTGACGGCCGAGAAATGCCACCAGCACATCGCCCTGCTGCCCGGCACCGATGCCGCGCTGGCGCTGGGAATGATGCATGTGCTCATCCGCGAAGACCTGCTCGACCATGACTACATTGCCCGCCATACGCTGGGCTTCGACCAGCTACGCGAGCGCGCCGCCGAGTGGACGCCCGAGCGTACGGCCGAGGTCTGCGGTATCAGTGTCGAGGAAGTGGTGGAGCTGGCGCGTGAATATGGCCGCGTCGCGCTGGCCGGCGAAGGCGCGCTGATCCGCGCCAACTACGGCCTGCAACGGGTGCGCGGTGGCGGCATGGCCGCGCGCAATGTGGCCTGCCTGCCGGCGCTGGTGGGAGCCTGGCGTCATCCGGCCGGGGGCGTGCAGATGTCCACCTCCGACACCTTCCCCAAGGATGCTGCGGCGCTGGGCCGTCCCGACCTGGGGGCCCGTCACGGCGGGCCGGCACGCATCATCAACATGAGCACCATTGGCGATGACCTGCTCAAGCCTGCCTCGCCCGAGTTCGGCCCGCAGGTGGAGGCGGTGATCGTCTACAACGCCAATCCGGTCGCGGTGGCACCGGAGTCGCCCAAGGTGGTGCAGGGCTTTGCCCGCGAGGATCTTTTCACGGTGGTGCTGGAACACTTCCAGACCGATACCGCCGACTATGCCGACATCCTCTTGCCAGCCACCACCCAGCTGGAACACGTGGATGTGCATTCCACTTACGGCCACATCTACATGATGGCCAACAACGCCGCCATCGCGCCGCTGGGCGAGGCCAAGCCGAACACGGAGATCTTCCGCCTGCTGGCAGCGGCCATGGGCTTCGATGAAGACTGCTTCAAGGACAGCGATGATGCGCTGGCGGCCGTGGCGTTCCGGCGCGACCATCCGCGCAGCGCCGGCTACGACTGGCAGGTTCTCAAGCAGAAGGGCTGGCAGCGACTGAACATGCCCGATGCGCCGTTTGCCGAGGGCGGGTTTGCCACGCCCTCGGGCAAGTGCGAGTTCTATTCGGCGCAGATGCTGGCGGCCGGGCTGGATCCCTTGCCGGCCTATATCCCGCCCTATGAATCGGTGGCCAGCAATCCGCAGCTGGGGGCGAAATATCCGCTGGCGATGATCTCGCCGCCGGCGCGCAACTTCCTCAACTCGACCTTCGTGAACGTGCAGAGCCTGCGCGATACCGAAGGCGAGCCGCACCTGGATATGCACCCCCAGGATGCCGCCGCGCGCGGCATTGCCGATGCCGACATGGTGCGCATCTTCAACGATCGCGGCAGCATGCAGGCACGCGTGCGCGTGACCGACAAGGCGCGCGTGGGACTGGTGGTGGGCTTGTCGATCTGGTGGAAGAAATTCGCCGCCGACGGCAAGAACGCCAATGAAGTCACCAGCCAGCGCCTGACCGACATGGGCAATGCGCCCACCTTCTACGACGTGCTGGTGCAGGTGGAAAGACTGCAGCAGGACGCTGTCCTGGCCGGCTGATCCGCCATGCCGCGCCAGGCCGTGCGTGCCGTCCTGTGCGTGCTGGCCGTGGCCGGGCTGGCGGGGTGTTCTTCGCTGTCGTACTACGCCCAGGCGGCGCACGGGCAATTCTCGTTGCTGGCGCAGGCGCGCCCGCTGGATGACTGGCTGGCCGATCCCGACACCCAGCCCACCCTCAAGGCCAAGCTGCAGACGGTGCGCGAGATCCGTCGCTTTGCCGTCACCGAGCTGGGTTTGCCGGACAACGGCAGCTATCGCAGCTATGCCCAGCTGGACCGTCCCTTCGTACTGTGGAATGTGGTGGCCGCTCCGGCGCTGTCACTCACGGCCAAGCAGTGGTGCTTCCCGATTGCCGGCTGCGTCGATTATCGCGGCTACTACGACCAGCAGGCGGCGCAGGATTATGCCGCCAGCCTGCAGCAGCAGGGCTACGACGTCCAGGTGGCGGGCGTGCCGGCCTATTCGACGCTGGGCTGGTTCAATGATCCGGTCATCTCCACCTTCATCCGCTATCCCGATGGCGAGCTGGCGCGGCTGATCTTTCATGAGCTGGCGCACCAGAAGGTCTATGCACCCGACGACACCCCCTTCAATGAAGGCTTCGCCGTGGCCGTGGAGGAGCTGGGCGTGGAACGCTGGCTGGCGGCGCAGCATGATCCGCAGATGATCGAGGCCTACCAGCGCTTTGCCCAGCGCAAGCGTGATTTCCTGGCGCTGCTGGACAAGTATCGCGACCAGCTCAAGGCCAACTACGACAGC
>JAFAMT010000061.1 GCA_019233085.1 Herbaspirillum sp. | reverse complement strand
GACGTGGTGCTGGAATGCACGGGCTTCTTCACCACCAAGGAAAAGGCCAGCGCCCACATCAAGGGCGGCGCCAAGAAGGTGATCATCTCCGCTCCGGGCGGCAAGGATGTGGACGCCACCGTCGTCTTCGGCGTGAACCACGGCGTGCTCAAGGCCTCGGACACCGTCATCTCCAACG
This sequence comes from Herbaspirillum sp., assembly GCA_019233085.1. GTDB lineage: Bacteria > Pseudomonadota > Gammaproteobacteria > Burkholderiales > Burkholderiaceae_D > Herbaspirillum. Next base: position 2,822 of record JAFAMT010000061.1, on the reverse strand, counting down.
CATCGTGCACCACCAACTGCCTGGCACCGCTGGTGCAGCCGCTGCATGACAAGATCGGCCTGGAAAACGGCCTGATGACCACCGTCCACGCCTACACCAACGACCAGGTGCTGACCGACGTGTATCACGAAGATCTGCGCCGTGCCCGTTCGGCCACCCAGTCCATGATCCCGACCAAGACCGGCGCTGCTGCCGCCGTCGGCCTGGTGCTGCCGGAACTGAACGGCAAGCTGGACGGCTATGCCATCCGCGTGCCGACGATCAACGTGTCCATCGTCGACCTGTCCTTCGTGGCCTCGCGCGATACCAGCGTCGATGAAGTCAATGCCATCCTGAAGGCTGCGTCCGAATCCGGTCCGTTGAAGGGCATCCTGACCTACAACACTGATCCGCTGGTGTCGGTCGACTTCAACCACAACCCGGCATCGTCCAACTTCGACGCGACCCTGACCAAGGTCTCCGGCCGCCTGGTGAAGGTATCGTCCTGGTACGACAACGAGTGGGGCTTCTCCAACCGCATGCTGGACACCACCGTCGCCCTGGCCACGGCCAAGTAAGATGGGTGGATACGAGGCCAGCGGCGCGGCATGCGCGGCCGGTTTCGACAATTTCAGGGCTGATTCGGGTTCTTTTCCTCGTATGCAAGCGTGCTTGCCGCGGTGAAAATAGCTGATCAGCCTGCAAAAGGGAAAGGCTGTTGCGGGCGCAAGCTTGCAATGGCCTTTTCTCCTTCTGTGCTATTGCCCGTCGACAACAAGAGCAACCGACCCATACGAGGGACCGCATGTCAGCAAGCTCATCCCAGGCTCGTCGCCTGTTGGCCAACCTGGCCCTGATTTCCGCCTTCAGCCTGTCGCTGACGGCCTGCGACTACGTCAGCAGCTTCACCAAACCCAAGCAGACCCCGGAAGAGGCCAAGGCGGAAGGCATCGCCCTGGGCGCGGGCTGCCGTCAGGCTGGCCAAAGCCTGGAAGATTGCTACCAGCGCAATCCGGATGCACTGAAGGCCGGCATCTTCGCGGGCTGGAAGGACATGCACGAATACATGGCCGCCAAGGGTATCCAGACCGTCACCCCCCCACCGCCGGCGACGGCCGATGCCGCCAAGGACGACACCAAGGGAAAAGATGGGAAGGACGCCAAGGATGGCAAGGATGCCAAGGACGGCGAGCGCAGCAGCCGTGCCCGCGAACGTGATACCTCGCGTGACAGCGGCCGCTCGCGTGACCGCGACAGCTCATCGTCCTCGCGTGACAGCAACAGCACCGGCGACCGCCGTGCCAGCCGGGAAGACAAGCAACCGCCCAAGTATTGATTGGCAGGACACTTGCAGCCGGGTTTGCCAGCCGGTAACATTCTCCAATGCCCCGCATGCGGGGCATTTTTCATCGGTCGACAGGGGGAACCGTCGACCGCCCCCGGCATCATGGCAGGGCCCACGGGGCCGATGGCCAGCCGGTCATAACGAATAACGACATGAATACACCGTTGACGCAACTGCCTCCGGCCCTGCCGGAGCATGTGCCCGAGACCGCCTTTGGCATCTGGTTCTTGCGCACCCCGACCTGGACCCTCCACGTGCTGGAACGGGCGATGAAAGACCTGGAACGCCTGATCCCGGAACGCCGCGCCAGCTACCCCGTGGTGGCTGACGTGGGATGTGGATGGGGACGTTCGCTCAAGAAGCTGCACACGCGCTTTGCTCCGCAACGCCTCATCGGCATGGACATCGATGCGGCCATGATCGAGGCCGCCCGCGCCGAGGCCCAGGCCGAGGGCATCGCAGCAGAGTTCATCCAGTGCTCCAGTTCACGCATGACACTGGAGGACAATAGCGTGGACCTGCTGTTCTGCCACCAGACCTTCCACCACCTGATCGAGCAGGAAGAGGCGATCCGCGAGTTCTACCGCGTGCTCAAGCCGGGCGGCATCCTGCTCTTTGCCGAGTCGACCAAGCGCTATATCCACTCGTGGATCATCCGGCTGCTGTTCCGTCATCCGATGGAAGTGCAGAAGACTGCCGGGCAATATCTGGCGCTGGTGCGCAGCGCCGGCTTCGAGGTGGCGCCGGAATCGATTTCCTATCCATACCTGTGGTGGAGTCGCGAAGACCTGGGCATCCTGGAGCGGGTCTTCGGGATCAAGCCCAAGGCCGAACGCGAGGAAACCCTGATCAACCTGGTCGCGCGCAAGCCGCTGGCGTGAGCCTGCCAGCGGCCAGGCCATCCTAGCCGAACACCTGCTGCCACAGCCGGATCACACAGGCCCGCTCGTGTTCGACCCGTATCGCATCGATGTGGGCGCGATCCGAACCTTGCAGGCGGATCTGGTGCTGCAGCTTGCGGAAGATGCGATAGGCGTTGGCCGCCTCGCCGGCCAGCAAGGGGTCGATCAGGTCCAGTTGGGCTGCCAGCTTCAACAGGGCGATGTTGCCGATGTCGCCGGTCAGTTGCGGGTGGTCGCAAGCATGGCGCAGTACCAGGTACTGCACCATGAACTCGATGTCGATCATGCCGCCCTCGTCGTGCTTGAGGTCGAACATCACGCTGCGGTTGGGGTGGGCCTCGCGCATGCGGCGGCGCATGGACAGTACTTCCTCTTCCAGCTTGGCGACATCGCGCCGCTGGCGCAGCACGCGCTCGCGCAGCGCTTCGAAACGCTCGCCGATGGCGGCGTCGCCGGCGCAGAAGCGCGCCCGGGTCAGTGCCTGGTGTTCCCAGATCCAGGCCGAGTTGAGCTGGTACTTCTCGAAGGAGGATACCGGCGAGACCAGCAGCCCGCTGGCGCCGTCCGGGCGCAAGGCGACATCGATGTCGAACAGC
>JAFAMT010000183.1 GCA_019233085.1 Herbaspirillum sp. | reverse complement strand
GCAGGGTCACGGCGCTGCGCTGGTTGGTCAGGGACGTGGCCTGGGCCGTCACCACCGAGAGATAGGTGGTAGTGCCGGCCTGGTACTGGCTCAGGGCCAGCCGTTCTGCCAACTGGGCCGATTTCACGGCCTGGGCCTGGACCGTGCTCTCCTGGTCCAGCACGCGCAGGGTGGAAAGGTTGTCTTCCACTTCTTGCAGGCCGCCCAGCACGGTCTGCTTGTACTGCGCCACGGCGGCATCGTAGGCGGCCAGTGCCGAATCGTTGCGGGCGCTGCGGGCGCCACCGTCGAACAGCGTCTCGGCCAGCGTCGCACCCAGCGACCAGACGCGGCTGGGGGTATTGAACAACTGCCCGAAGGCCAGGCTGCTGTAGCCGCCGCTGGCGGCCATGGTCAGGGTCGGGAAATAAGCTGCACGGGCCACGCCGATATTGGCGTTGGCGGCGGCAGCCAGGCGTTCGGCATTGGCGATGTCGGGGCGCCGCTCCAGCAGGTCCGAGGGCAGGCCGGTCGGGATCTGGGGCAGGCTGGCCTGCAGGCGCTGGGCATTGGCGTCCATGGCGCTGTCGCTGGCTGCCGCCGGTAGGACCGGGGCCAGCGAGAAGGCCGCCGGGGCCTTGCCGATCAGCATGGCAATGGCATGTTCGAGCTGGTTGCGGGTAGCGTCCAGATCGATGAGCTGGGCCTGGGCGGCGCGCAACTGGGTCTCGGCCTGGGCCACGTCCGAGCGCAGGGCAGTGCCGGCCTCGTACTGGTGGGTGGTCAGTTGCAGGGAGCGGGTATAGGCCGCGACCGTGCGGCCATACAAGTCCTTTTGCAGGTCGGTTACGCGCAGTTGCAGGTAATCCTGGGCCAGGGTGGCCTGGATCGACAGCCGTGCCGCCGCCAGGCTGGCCGCGCTGGCCTGGGCGGTGGCATCGCCAGATTCCGCGCCGCGCCGGATGCGGCCCCAGATATCGGCTTCCCAGGAGGCATTGAGGCCCACGGCATAGGTGTCGGCCAGACGTTGCACGCCGTTGGTATTGGTCTGCGCCCGGGTCGGCCCGGCTTGCAGGCCGACGGTGGGCCACAGGCTGGCGCGCGCCACCTGGGCCGTGGCCTGGGCCTGGCGATACTGGGCAGCGGCCTGCTGGATGGACTGGTTGGCGGCGTTGGCCTGGGCGATCAGGTCGTTGAGGATGGGGTCGCCATAGGCTTCCCACCAGCGCTGGCTGTCATCGATCTGGCGTGGTGTGGCCACTTTCCAGGGGCCTTCTTCCTTGTAGGCCTGGGGCAGGTCCATGGCCGGACGCACGTAGTCGGGACCGACTGCGCATCCGCCCAGTAGCGCCGCCAGCAACAGCACGCTCATTCCCCTCGTGGCGCGGAAGGGGGATTGATGTTGGGGATGTGTGAAATGACGCGTGCTGGTGCGGACGGCGCTGCGGCGGAACGGGACGACCATAAGGCTCACGGAAATGACTGCGGATGACGGACAGGCCGCCATCTGCGCCCCTCAGCGCAAATGCATCGGCCACTGCTGCTTCTACTTCTGCTGGGGCCAACTGTAATCGTTACCGCTCGACATCACGCTGACACCAATATGACAATTTTGTCAGTTAGCGATGGGACGTCGCCCCCCGCTGCGGGTGCAAGGGCAGATAGGCGGCCATGGCCGGTCACTGGGCAGGTCCACAGGTTGACTGAGTTAATCAATATTGACGCTCAATCCAGGCGGGGTAAGCTGGCATTCCCCTCTCTCATACACGGAATGACCATGTCAGCTCACAGCGAAGCTCCCACCGCAGCCCCCAATCACGCCATGCTGGCCCGGATCTGGTCCGCGCTGGAAGGCGCCCCCGCGCTGCTGACAACGGTCAGCCTGCAGGGCGAGGGCGCTTTGCCGTCGGTGTTTGCCACCAGTGACCTGGCGCAGGCCTCGGTGGCAGCCGCCGGTCTGGCGGTGGCCGAGTTCATGCAGGCCGGCGGAGGCAGCTTGCCAAGCGTACAGTGCGACCGCCGCCTGGCGTCGATGTGGTTTTCCAGCTCCCTGCGCGCGCAGGGCTGGACGCCGCCCGCACTCTGGGATGCCGTGGCGGGCGACTACCGCAGCGCCGACGGCTGGATCCGGCTGCACACCAATGCCCCGCACCATCGCGCGGCTGCCCTGCAGGTACTGGGACTGGACCCGCAGCTATCCACGCGGGAAGAGGTCGCCCGGGCGGTACAGCGCTGGAACGGCACCGAACTGGAAAGTGCCATCGTCGCCAACAAAGGCTGTGCCGCCGAGATGCGTAGCCAGGCGCAGTGGGCGCTGCATCCGCAGGGCGCGGCGGTGGCCGCCGAACCGCTGGTGGCTTGGCGCAGCTGGGATGCGGGCGTCAGGGCGGCCCGGGTGATCGAGGGCACCCGTCCGCTGGCCGGGATTCGCGTGCTGGACCTCACCCGCGTGCTGGCCGGTCCGACCGCCACGCGCCTGCTGGCGGGATTCGGCGCCGAGGTATTGCGCATCGATCCGGCATCGTGGGACGAGCCGGGTGTGGTACCCGAGATGACCCTGGGCAAGCGCTGTGCCCAGCTGCAGCTGGATCAACCGGCCGATCTTGCCCGCCTGGAGCGTCTGTTGACGCAGGCCGATGTGCTGGTCCACGGCTATCGTTCGCAAGCGTTGGAGCAGCTTGGGCTGGGCGTGGCACGGCGGCGTGAACTCAATCCGGCACTGATTGATGTCGCGCTGGACGCCTATGGCTGGAGCGGTCCCTGGGCCGACCGGCGCGGTTTCGACAGCCTGGTCCAGATGAGCAGCGGCATCGCCCACACGGGTATGCAGCGCAGCGGCGCCGGCAAGCCCGTCCCGCTGCCGGTACAGGCGCTCGACCATGCGACCGGCTACCTCTTGGCGGCGGCGGTCGTACGCGGCCTGACGCGCCGGCAACTGGCCGGCCAGGGGAGTCAGGCGTGCTTGTCGCTGGCGCGCACGGCCCGCCTGCTGGCCGATTACCCGACGCCGGAAGGCAGCGATGAGCTTCCCTTTGCCGCTGAAGGGGCGGAGGATGTCGATCCCTTCGAAGAGCGCACCGCGTGGGGCCCGGCGCACCGCTTGGTGGCTCCGCTGCGGGTGGCCGGTGCGCCGATGCGCTGGGACCTGCCAGCCTCGCCGTTGCGTTCCAGTCCTGCAGGCTGGCGCTAGGGGCGCGAGGGGGCGCCGGCAACAGAAATTGTCACAAATTACGCCTGGGCCAGTCGTTCATGGGCGGCTTATAATCGCCCGCAGTCGACCAACCTAGCCCTGCGCGAGAGAAAATGAGCCCATTCAAGAAGTTGCTGGCAGAGAACAAGGGAACCCTGGCCTTCATCGCGCTGATGATCGTCTTTCGTAGTGCCATCGCCGACTACAACGTGGTGCCCAGCGGCTCGATGCTGCCTACGGTGATGATCGGCGACCGCATCCTGGTCGACAAGATGGCCTATGACCTGCGCGTGCCGTTGACCCATATCAGCCTGGCCCGCATGGGTGAGCCGCAGCGCGGCGACATCGTCACCGTGGACTCCCGCCAGGCGGGGGAGTTGCTGGTCAAGCGCATCGTCGGCCTGCCTGGTGACGTGGTGGAGCTGCGTGACAATACCCTGTTCATCAATGGCCAGCCGGCTCGCTACGGCCAGGCAGCCTTGCCAGCCCAGGCGGGCGACGGCGTAGACCAGGCCGCCTACCGGGACGAGCAGTTCGGGCCGATGAACCATCTGGTGCGCCTGTCGCAATCCCATCCCAGCCTGCACAGCAGCTTCGGGCCGGTGGTGGTGCCGGCGGATCACTACATGATGCTGGGAGATAATCGCGATAACAGCATGGATTCGCGCTATTTCGGCTTTTTTGCCCGTAATGAACTGATGGGGCGGACCACCCGGATCGCCTTTTCCCTGGATACCGATAACGCCTATCGTCCCCGCTTCGAACGTTTCGGACGCCTGCTGGACACCTCTGCCCAGTCCGACCCGGTCACAAAGCAGCAATGAAAACGGCCAGCCAGTGACGAGATAATCCTGCCTGACCCGGGCATTGGATCAAATATATTCACTTTTTTTTTGCTGTCAAACGCTCAAGTTGTCGCAAAGCATGCCGTTACCAGACTCGGAAAACATGCAATTGCCATCTGGAGCACATCATTTCTCTCACCTTCATCTCCGATCCGGCCACCGGTCGCCGCAGGAATGCCGTCAGTCATGACGCCATCCTCGATGCCACTTACGTGATGCTCGAGGAGATCGGTTTCGACAAGCTCTCCCTGGAAGGGGTGGCGGCGCGCGCCGGCGTTGGCAAGGCCACCATCTACCGCTGGTGGCCCAACAAGAGCGCCCTGGCCATGGAAGCCCTGTTGCGCGCCGTGGAGCCCACGCCGCCCATCGGCGACTGCGGCTCGGCCCGGACCGACATCGAGTTGCACATGATGCAGTTCTCGCAGTTGTTGCGCGGCAAGTCCGGCCGGGTGGTACGCGAGATGATCGCGCTGGCCCAGTTCGATGACGTGACGATGCGCATCTTCAATGACAATTACCTCGCACCGCGCCGGGAGGCGCTGGTCAATGTTCTGCGCCGCGGTGCCCAGCGCGGCGAGTTCAGGGACGATGCCGACCTGAACCTGGTCTTCGATCTGCTGTATGCCCCCTTGCTGCAGCGCCTCCTGACCGGCAGTGCCGACATCGATGAACGCCAGATCCAGTCCCAACTGAAGCTGGTACTCGGAAGCATCTCGCTTTCCCAACCTTTTTTAGCGACTAGTAAAATTTCGAGTCAACAAGCGTAAATTTTGTTGAGTAGCAGATAATTTGCACCTAGAATCCGAGACGAAACGTATCGTATTGGTTCTGGGCAAGTGAACTATTGCGTCAAAATCCTGCAGCGAGGAATACTCTGTGCTGGCTTGACTGACGCTTGACGGCACCTGATGTGCCACTTCCGTTCCCTCGACTGCGCAAGGAGATCGACGGAACCGCCCAATGGGAATGCGAGTCGCCTGTTTATGCAGGCGACTGGTTTCTCCCGCCCGGTCTGTGCAGGCAGGCCGGCTCCATACCTACGTTCATCCTAGACAGATTTGACTGGCTTCCCGCGAGGGAGGCCGGGTAACGGTTGTCGTTCGTACTTGGGCGTCCTCGGGACGGCGATGCGGCAGCTCAGGGGCTCAGGGGTTCACATACATGCAAGTGCAAGGGGGAAATATGCACAGCGAAGCGATGCAGGAATGCACGACCGCGGGCAGCACTTCATCTGGCGGCAGCGACGATATTGCCCGCACGATAGACTGGTGCCGACGTCACCGGCACACACGGCGCTGGTGCCTGGCCGGCTTTGTCGTCATTCCGGTATTGCTGGGATTCCTGTGGCTGCAGTTTGCAGCCGCCCGCAGTGGCAGCGAGTGGCTCTATGCCGACCAGGTCTGCGGCTGCCGCGACGTGCTGGCGCTGTGGGCCAGCGACTATGTCTGGACCCAGATGATCTGGCTGCCCGGCAACATGCTCTTCCTGCTGATCTGGGTCGCACTGGCCATCAAGCTGTGGAGCGGCAAGCGCCGCCCGCGCTAAGCGGGCTCTGGCCATCTTTACCTGCACTGCCAGGCGCGCTCCTGCATCGCTACTGCAGCCGGTTCTGCCCCCGGCACGAATGCGAGTCTCTTCGCCGGCGGAAAAACAGAATCTTTCTGTCACGCAGCAGTAATACTTGAGTGCAACAATGCGCCCCGCATCCAGACCGGCCTGGCCGTCTGTTCACTTTTCAGGGAAAAACGTGAAACAGCGCCACGCACCGCCATCTCAAGGGGAACACCATGACCATCCGCATGCGTATCACGCTTCTCGTGATACTGACTTTCATTGCCATCGCCGGTATCGGTGGCTACGCCATGTACCAGTCGCGCAGCAGCGCCGTGGAGGTCCGCTCGGTCACCGAGGGGGTCATGCCCAGCGTGCTGGCTTCGTCGGACCTGATGGGCCAGCTCAAGGATGTGCAGCTGGCAGCCATGGTCATGGCCGCCGAGAGCGATACCCAGCTGGTCGAACAGGAAAACGGCAAGCTGGCCGAAAAGAAATCGGTGCTGGAGAAGGCACTGGCAGCCCAGGCCCAGCAGGCTGAAGGCGTGGCCCAGCGCGGACTGATCGAGCAGGCCAAGGAAAGCCTGGACAACTATTTCGGTGC
>JAFAMT010000108.1 GCA_019233085.1 Herbaspirillum sp. | reverse complement strand
CCCTGGGTCACCTGGGCCTGGTCGTCGGAGAGGAAATCGATGCGCTCGGCCTTGCCGCGCCCGCCGTTCTTGCCAATCAGGTAAGTCGGACTGGTCACGAAACCGGCACCGGTGCCCATGTTCATCTGGGCATGGTCGCCCGTGTACTGGTCCTGCAGGCGCTGCATCCACACGTGGCCGGTGGCCTCGACTTCATCCTGGATGATGCGGTATTCGGCCTTGTCGGACTTGATGGTGGTGGCACCCTTGACCACTTCGACGTCGCGGTCGAGATTGACCTGGCGGTCCGGACGGCCGGTCATCTGCTCGGCGCTCACGTTGACCGGGGCATCCTGGTCCTGCACCGGCGCGGCGGCCGGCTTGGGCAAGGTCATCTGCGCGTGCACGGTCAACGGCAACAGGGCCGAGGCCGAAGCCACGGCCATCGCCGAGGAAAACAGACGCGCCAGCCGCCAGTTGACAGTACGTTCGGATAAAGACTTGGAAAACCGGATCATGAAAAGAGTGGCTAGATACCGTGCAGGCGGATTTTTTGGGTTTAATCCCTTATTATATGGGAACTCAACCCCGTCAAACGATTTCCTCCGATAGTTCATGTCTTCACCTGGTTCCACCCCTGATCTCCGTCTTTCCGAATTGCATGCCTGGCTCGACACCCTGGTCGATACACCGGTGCTGCCCGCCACCCTGCGCCCGGCCTCTGCCGACGCCAGTTTCCGCCGGTATTTCCGGGTGGATACGCCCGCCGGCGGCACCGTCATCGTCATGGATGCGCCACCGCCCCAGGAGGACGTGCGCCCCTTCGTGAAGGTGGCAGGCCTGTTCGCCGACACCGGCGTGACCGTGCCCAAGATCCTGGCCCAGGATGCCGAACGCGGCTTCCTGCTGCTCTCGGACCTCGGCTCGACCACCTACCTCTCGCAGTTGAGCGCCGATAGCGCGCACGCACTATACATGGATGCGATCGACGCCTTGGTACTTTTACAAGCGCAAAGCAAGCCCGAGGCCCTGCCCGAGTATGACCGTCCCCTGCTGCTGCGCGAACTGGAACTGTTCCGCGAGTGGTACATCGGCAAGCACCTGGGCGTGACCCTGACCGACGAACAGAATGCGGTGCTGGACAAGACCTTCGATGCCATCCTGGCCAACGTGGTGGCGCAACCGCAGGTCTATGTCCATCGCGACTACCATTCGCGCAACCTGATGGTGCTGCCCAAGGGCAATCCCGGCATCATCGATTTCCAGGATGCGGTCTACGGCCCCATCACCTATGACCTGGTCTCGCTGCTGCGCGACGCCTACATCCAGTGGGACGAGGAAATGGTGCTGGACTGGGCCATCCGCTACTGGGAAAAGGCCCGCCGCGCCGGCCTGCCGGTGACGCCCGACATCGACACCTTCTACCGTGATTTCGAGTGGATGGGCCTGCAGCGCCACCTGAAGGTGTTGGGCATCTTTGCCCGCCTGTGGCACCGCGATGGCAAGGACGGCTACCTGAAGGACCTGCCACTGGTCATGGAATACACCCTCAAGACCGCGCGCCGCTATGTCGCCTTCACGCCGCTGGTGCGCCTGATCGAGAAGCTGGAGCAGGAACACGCGCCCAAGTTTGGCTACACCTTCTGAGGCGCCGACGATGAAAGCCATGATCTTCGCAGCCGGCCGTGGCGAACGCATGCGTCCGCTCACCGATACCTGCCCCAAGCCGCTCTTGAAGGTCCGTGGACGGCCGCTGATCGTCTGGCAGATCCTCTCGCTGGTACGCGCCGGCATCACCGAGATCGTCATCAACCATGCCCACCTGGGCCAGATGATCGAAGACACCCTGGGTGATGGCAGCCGCTATGGCGCCAGGCTGCAGTATTCGCCGGAAGGCAGGGCACTGGAGACCGCCGGCGGCATCGCCCAGGCGCGCCACCTGCTGGGCGAGGCACCCTTCATCGCTGTCTCCGGCGACATCTGGTGCCCCCATTTCGACTATGCCGAATTGCTCACCGTGCTGGAGGATGAAGATCCTTGGGGCAATCCGCTGCCCGCGGACCAGCGCGACATGGCCTGGCTGTACCTGGTCAAGAATCCGCCCTTCCATCCCGAGGGCGACTTTGCGCTCAACAACTTCAGCATCGCCAACGAGGGTGAGTCCAAGCTGACCTTCGCCAACATCGGCGTCTACCGCCCGCAGATGTTCGATGGCATCACCCCCGGCCAGCACGCCAAGCTCGGCCCGCTGCTGCGCGAGTATGCCGCGCGCGGCCAGGTCGGCGGCGACGTCTATCGTGGTGCGTGGCACAACGTCGGCACCATTGAACAACTGGAAGCACTGAACCAGCCCACGCAAGGAAATCGCCCATGAGTTTCGACGCCACTCCTTTCGCCGCGCGCCGTGCGCGCCTGATCGCCAGCCTCCAGAAAGCCGGTGGCGGCGTGGCCATCATCCCGACTGCGCCCGAGGTGATGCGCAACCGCGATGCCGACTATCCGTATCGCCACGACAGCTACTTCTACTACCTGACCGGCTTCACCGAACCCGAGGCGGTACTGGTGCTGGTGGCCGGCAAGGAAAACCGCAGCATCCTGTTCTGCCGCGACAAGAACCTGGAGCGTGAGATCTGGGACGGTTACCGCCATGGCCCCGAGGCTGCCCGGCAGCTCTTCGCCCTGGACGCCGCCCATCCCATCGAAGAACTCGACAAGAGCATGCCCGCCCTGCTGGCCGATGCGCCCGCCGTCTACTACGCGCTGGGCCAGGACGACAAGCGCGATGCCCAGCTGCAACGCTGGCTGCAGGGCGTGCGCGCCCTGGCACGCAGCGGCGTGTCGGCACCCGGCGCGGTGGTGGATGTGAGCGTGCTGCTGGATGACATGCGCCTGTTCAAGGACGCCTTTGAGATCGACGTCATGAAGCGCGCCGGCATCATCTCCGCCGAAGCCCATTGCCGCGCCATGCGACTGTGCCGCCCCGGCCTGCGCGAATACCATCTCGAAGCCGAGCTGCTGCATGAATTCCGCCGCAACGGTTCGCAATACCCGGCCTACGGCTCCATCGTCGCCACCGGCGCCAACAGCTGCGTGCTGCACTACCGCGCCGGCGACGCCGAGATCCGGGACGGCGACCTGGTATTGATCGATGCCGGCTGCGAACTGGACAGCTACGCCTCCGACATCACCCGCACCTTCCCGGCCAATGGCAGGTTCAGCGGCCCGCAGAAGGCGCTCTATGAAATCGTGCTGGCCGCGCAAAACGCCGCCATCGCCGAGACCGCTCCGGGCAAGCGTTTCATGGATGGCCATGACGCCGCCGTCAAGGTCCTGGCGCAAGGCATGCTGGACACCGGCCTGCTCGACGCCGACAAGGTCGGCTCGCTGCAGGACGTCATCGAGAAAGGCGACTATCGCCAGTTCTACATGCACCGCACCGGTCACTGGCTGGGCATGGACGTGCACGACGTGGGCGACTACCGCGACCCGGCCGATGCCCAGGGCAACAAACCCTGGCGCACGCTGCAGCCGGGCATGGTGCTGACCATCGAGCCTGGCATCTATGTGCGCCCGGCCGAAGGGGTGCCGGAGCAGTTCTGGAACATCGGCATCCGCATCGAGGACGACGCCCACGTCACGCCCTCCGGCTGCGAATTGCTGACCACCGGTGTGCCCAACACCGTAGAGGGGATCGAAGCCCTGATGCGTCAGGGCTGAACGGACCTGCCCTGCGCCGGATCAAGCCCGGCGCAGGGCGCTCCGTTACAATGAGGCCTTCCTGAGTTTCTTGCCTAGCGCACCCCGGCATCATGCAATCCGTCGATTTCGACCTCATCATCTGTGGCGGTGGCCCCGTCGGCCAGAGCATCGCCATCCTGCTGGCGCAACGCGGCCTGACTGCTGCGCGCATCGCCCTCGTGGATATGAAGACGCCCGAGGATGCCGCCGCCGATCCGCGTACTCTCGCCCTCTCCTACGGCAGCCGCCAGATCCTCGACGAGCTGGGCGCCTGGAGCGCCATCGGCCCGGCTGCCACGGCGATTGAGCAGATCCATGTCTCGCGCCGCGGCCACTTCGGCCGCACGCTGCTGGACCGCCAGGACTACGACCTGCCGGCGCTGGGCTATGTGGTTCGTTATGGCGAGGTCAACCGCGCCCTGTCCGCCCGCCTCACCCCGCTCGGCCTGCACCTGCTGCAACCGGCCCAGGCCGTCGCCGTCGAAGAAGACGATACCGGTGTCGCCGTCACCCTCAAGGATGGCCGCACGCTGCGTGCGCCACTGGTGATCCAGGCCGAAGGCGGCGTCTTTGGCCAACAGCAGCAGAAGACCCTGCAACGCGACTACCAGCAACTGGGCGTGATCGCCCATGTCCATGCCGACCAGGCGATTGCCCATCGCGCCTTCGAGCGCTTCACCGATGAAGGGCCGCTGGCCCTGCTGCCGCAGGACGATGGCTACGCGCTGGTCTGGTGCGTGCGCCCGGCCACCGGCGAACGGCTGCTTGCCCTGGACGATG
>JAFAMT010000505.1 GCA_019233085.1 Herbaspirillum sp. | reverse complement strand
GCCAACCTGGACCTGGCCGAAGTCCGCAAGAACAAGGCGGTGGTGACCTACGAGAAGACCATCCAGACTGCCTTCCGCGAAGTGGCCGATGCGCTGGTGGCACGCGGCAGCCTGGACGACCAGGTCAAGGCCCAGGAAGCCTTCCTGATGGCCCAGCAGGAACGCCTGAAGCTGACCGACCTGCGCTTCAAGAATGGTATCGCTTCCTCGCTGGACCAGCTTGATGCCCAGCGCGACCTGTTCTCGGCGCAGCAGGCCCTGATCCAGGCGCGACAGTTGCGCCTGAACAACGCCATCGATCTGTACAAGGCGCTGGGTGGGGGGCTCAACGAGAACTCAGTGAGCGTGGCGGCCAAGTAGGAGCAGGCCATGCGGCGCAGCCAGCTGTGGCTGCCGCCGTCACCGCTCCCGGAGGGAACGGCACAACGAAAAAGAGCAGGCCCATCGGCCTGCTCTTTTTTTTCGTGCGTGGACCTTAACGACCGGGCGGCTTGCCCATGCGTTGCAGCTCCCAACCGGCAGCCTGGTATTCCAGGTAGACCGTCACGCCCAGCTTGCGGGCCTGTTCGAAGGCATCTTGCGCCCCCTTGGCATCGGCCTTGGCCAGTCGCGCCTGGCCGACGAAGAACCAGGCCTCGGTGAGCGCCATGTCCTGGTCGTCGCCCTTCTTGCGTTGCGCCGCCTGCAGGATGTCGTCCTCGTTCAAGGTGCCGGCCACCAGCCCGAGCAAGGGGCTGGGCCAGTTGCTGTTGACCCCCACGTTCTTGGCCGCTGCCTGCAGCTCTGCACTGAGGGGTTGCCCCAGTCGCCGCGCCGTCACCCCCTGCCACAGCATCGGATAGTGACGCACCTCGGAATCCACCTGACCGGCCGCGACCGACTGGCCGAAATCGGCCAGGGCCTCGTCATACTTGCCAAGGAAGAAGCGCGAGATACCGCGCGACTGCAACAACGATGCTTCTTCTCCCCCCAGCGCCAGCGCGCGGGTGTAGTCGGGAATGCTGCGCGCGAATTCCCCGGAGTCACGCAGTAAATGGCCTCGGCATTCCCAGGCGCGAGGCACGGCCGGCGCCAGGCGCACGGCCTGTTCCGCATCGGCCAGCCCCAGCGGCGCCTGATCCATGTCGGCACGCACCTCGGCGCGCCGGCACAATGCCTCGACCAGATCGTTACCCTTGAGACGGCCGCCGGCAATGGCACGGTCATAGGCTTCCAGCTCCTGCTGCAGGCGGCGACGCAGGGTCTGCGAAAGCGACGGAGCGCCCAGGTCCAGTCCCAGGAAACTGCTGCGCTTGATGGCTTCGCGCTCGACCAATTCCCCCTGCGGGGTCACGCCGTTCAACTGCTGCAGCCCGGCTGCCAACGCTTCCAGTTCGACCGGGGTGACCGATTCCTTCAGGGTATCGAGCGTCATCTCGGTCTGCAGGACGTTGCCACGGAAGTTGCGATTGATCGAATAGTCGAAGAAGGCATTCCTGACATGGCGCACGACCGGATCACGCATCACGGCCACGTTGGAAGGCCAGACGATGCGTATCTTGTAGCGCATGCGATAAGGTGCGCGCGTGACCGTGGCCGGGAAGCTGCGCTTGATGTTCTGCGGCAGGTCATACACGCCGTTCATGTTGCTGGCGCCGTACTTGACCAGCCAACCCTCCGGGTACTCCTTGGCCGGCTTGGGCAATTTGTAGCGCACCGTCATCGTCACGCGGTTGGCCACCGGATCGTCGGTGAGCACGGGCTTGCCGGCCAGGTCGATGCCAGGGTAGCGGCGCTCGTAGCTGGACAGGGCGAACTTGCGCAGTCGCTCCTCGGAAATACTGCGCGTGTTCACGCGCATGATCTCGGCATCCATGCTCATCCAGGTCCAGGTGGCGCTGAGCGTGGCATCGCTGTCGAAGGCAGAGATTTCCAGCACCTCTTCCAGCGTCATCGTGTTGCGCTCAAGTTCATCGGGCCAGTGCATGGTCTCCAGCTGGCTGGTCTGCGGCGATACCGGCAGGATGGCCGCTCCCTCGATGCCGGTGCCGCTCCTGGCAAGGGTGGCGGACTGGCCCTTCATGGTGGGGTCCAGATAGTAGTCGACACCGTCCAGGCGCAGTCGCACCAGGATGTGGTCAAAGACGGTCGGGCTGGGCAAGTAGCGCGGCACGGTCCGGGGAGCGGACAGCGAGGTCAGCACCGGCGTGGCCTCAAGGTCCATGGCGCGCAGCAGGGTGACCAGCAGATAGGTCTTGTCCTTGCAATCGCCATAGCGGTCGCGCACGACGTCGGCAGGGGGATGGGGACGATGCGAGCTCTCGCCGATGGACACCGAGAAATAGCGGATCTCGTCCTGCACCCACTGCAGCGCCGCCACGGCGCGCTGCTCGGCGGTGGGCAGGTTCTTCCACTGCGCCACGCGGGCCTGCAGCTCAGCGGGCAGCGCTGCCGGCGGGAACAGGTCATTGGCCCAGCGCGCCACGCTGTTCCAGCTGTCCCAGGCGGAGAACTGCAGGCCGCGGTAGGGCATGAAATCCTTGGGGACCCAGCGATCGACGTCTTCCGGCTTGTAGCCGCGTTGCGAAAAGCGCAGCTTGCGCCAGCCACCGGCTTCGCTGATCTCGGGACGGATCTCGGGGCCATTGACGTCGCCCACCATCTTCCACTGCACGGGCTCCGCGAGCGGATGGTTCAGGATCACGCGGCGCAGCTCCACCGGCATGTTCCAGTCCCAGCCGGCGTCCTGCGCATAGGTGTTGCCAAACACCGGGTTGGCGCCGTCGATGGAGTAGGCATACTGGACCGTGTCTCCCACGCGCAGGTCGGCCACCAGCAGGACGGCGGCGACGGTGCCGCTGTAGATGCCGTTCTCCAGGCCCAGCTCACGCTGCAGGAAGCGCACCTGCACCCGGCTGGTCTGGTCCAGCACGTCGCGACCGCGCAGCACGCGCAGGCTATGCAGGTGCAGCTTCTGGTATTGCGGTACGAACTCCAGGCTGACCTGGCCGACGGCCGCCAGCAGGTTGCTGTCATTGACCTGGATGGCGCGACTGACGAAGTACGATGGTGCACTGCCGGCACGGAACTGGCTGTCCCACAACCGCAGCACGGCGGGATCGGTGCGGCTGGTGGTGGGGATGTCGGCGCGTTCCACCCAGGCCGGCACAGGGTCGCCACGGCTGAAGGACTCTGCCGCAACCTGGATTTCACGAACCGGAATTTCTGGCGGACTGGCCTTGTTGTCCTGTGATTGGGCCAATACCAAGGCCGAGATACTGTTCAACACGACGACCAGCGCCACACTTGCAAACGATAAACGCATTGATTTCCCCCGTGATCAGGCAAAGAGTCGCGATCTATACCGAGCTCCTGTTGGATTTTTTGACCTGGCGATTGTACGACGCCGACGTCCTCTGCGTGTGACCACCAGGTCAGACAATGAGAGCTGGAACATCGCCAGGCCATCCGTGTAAACCACGGCTGATGTTAGTATGGACGCCCTTGCCGTTGCCCTTGGCCAGACCGATTTTTCGATTCTCATCCATCATGCATATTCTTGTCACTGGCGCCACAGGCTTCGTCGGTAGTGCACTTCTCCAGCATCTGTGCGACACCGGCCGGCACCAGGTACGAGCGGCTCTGCGCAAGACCCCGTCCGCCTTGCCATTGCCGGTAAGCGTCAAAGCGATCAAGGCTGGCGAACTCTCTGCGCAAGGTGACTGGATAGACGCGCTGACCGGCATCGACGCCGTGGTCCACTGCGCCGCGCGCGTCCACGTGATGAACGAGACGGCCACCGATCCCCTGGCCGAATTCCGCCGCGTCAACGTCGAAGGCAGCCTGGCACTGGCTCGCCAGGCGCAACGGGCTGGCGTGAAACGCTTCGTGTTCGTCAGCTCGATCAAGGTCAATGGCGAAGCCACGCAACCTGGCCATCCCTTTACCGCAGACGATGTGCCGGTGCCGCTGGATCCCTACGGGGTCTCCAAGCTGGAAGCCGAACAGGCACTGCTGGCGCTGGGACGCAGCGGGCCCATGGAAGTGGTGGTGGTGCGGCCGGTGCTGGTCTATGGCCCCGGCGTGAAAGCCAATTTCCAAAGCATGATGCGCTGGATCGACAAGGGGGTGCCGCTGCCATTGGGTGGCATCACTGCCAATCGGCGCAGCCTGGTGGCAGTGGACAATCTGGTGGACCTGATCACGATCTGCCTGACCCATCCCGCTGCGGCCGGCCAGGTTTTCCTGGCTGCCGATGGCGAAGACCTCTCGACTACCAGCCTACTCCGGCGTACCGCGCAAGCAATGGGCAAGCGCCCCACCCTGCTGCCGGTGCCGGCAGGCCTGCTGACGTTGGCGGCGCGACTGCTGGGCAAGCCCGGTATCGCGCAGCGCCTATGCGGATCGCTACAGGCCGACATCGGCAAGAATCGCGACTTGCTGGGATGGACACCGCCTGTGAAAGTCGACGAGGCACTGAAGAAGACGATAGCCGCTTACCGGCGCGGTGGCTGAGGACTTCCACCCAGCAAAGGTTCTACCAAGGCCAGCGTGCGTCCGGTGGCGCCCTGGTGTTGCCGCGCGAAGGCCGTGGCAGCTTGCGCCATATCGGCCATGGCGTTCTCGTCGGCGATCAGGGCTGACCATTGACGCAGCAAGGTGACGGCATCGTCCACCCGCACGGCCGCGCCATCACGCACGGCATCTTCGGTAATGACCTGGAAATTGAAGGTATGCGGCCCGATCAGCACCGGCTTGCCCAGCGCAAAGGCTTCGATCAGGTTCTGCCCGCCCAGCGGCAGGAGGCTGCCGCCGATGAAGGCCACGTCGCACACGGCATAGTAGGCAAACATCTCGCCCATCGAATCACCCAGGACGACATCCACCCCATCGATCTGGAAGCCCTGCTCCAACCCGGAGCGGCGGCGCAGGCGCAGACCGCGCGCGGCGATCATCTGCGCGACCTCATCGAAGCGCTGCGGATGACGCGGCACGATGATGGTCAGCCAGTCAGCCTGGCCCAGCTTGGCCAGCGCATCCAGAATCAGGGGCTCCTCGCCCTCACGGGTGCTGGCGCAGAGCAGGACCTTGCGCGAACCGACGGCGCGCTTCCACGCCAGGCCGCGTTCGACGATGTCGGCCGGTGGCTGGACGTCGAACTTGAGGCTGCCCGTCACCGCCACCTGCCTGGCCCCGAAGGCCAGCAGGCGTTGCGCGTCAGCCTCGGACTGCGCACCGACGACATCGATGGCCTCGGCCGCGGGCCGCAGCAACGCACCAAAGCGCTGGCCTCGCCGCAATGACCGTGCCGACAGGCGCGCATTGGCCAGCATCACCGGCACCTTGTGGCGACGGCATTGCTCGATGAGATTGGGCCAGACCTCGGTTTCCATCAGGATGCACACCGCCGGACGGAAATGGCGCAGGAAGCGCGCGCACATCCAGCCGGTGTCATAGGGCAGGAAGCTCTGCAGCACGCGTCCGGCATGCCGACCGAAGACCTGGGCGCCGGTGGCACGGCCGGTGGCGGTCATGCACGTCAGCAGCACCCGGTGACCGGGATAGGCCTGCAGCAGGGCATCGATGAGCGGCTCGGCCGCGCGTGTCTCGCCGACCGACACCGCGTGGACCCAGAGCAAGGGTATATGCGGTTCGGCCAGGCGCGGATAGAACCCCAGCCGTTCGGCCACATGCGCCCGATAACCGGGCTCCTGGCGGCCGCGACGCCACAGGCGCAGCAGCACCAGCGGCATGCCGACCCACCACAATGCGCTATACAACCAACGCATCTCAGACCAGCGGATGGCCGGCCAGGCGCGTGAGGATGGCCAACGGACTCGATTGCGGATCGTACTGGTGCTCCGGCGCCAGGTGCAGGGTCTGCTCCATCATGTACTGGCCCGACATGACGGCGTGCGATGCCTGGTCGGAGAAGCAGATCCAGACCGATCCGGCGGCGAAAGGCATGGTGACCTGCTGGGCGTCCTGCTGGTATTGCATGTCGCCCTTCATGCCGTCATGCAGTTGCAGCATCAGGTGGTCGTATTCGCTACGGAAAGTCTTGGTCACGTGCAGCGCCTTGAGCACGCTGGCCTGCCAGCGCACGTAAAGCTTGGCGCGCGGCAGGAAGCGCCGCGCGACGGTCTCGAAGGGCTCGCCCACGCGCCAGACACGCGGCACGCCATCCGGATTGACGTTGGTGAACACGCGCAGGATGCGCTCGCCATAGTTGGGACGGGAGGGGAAGGCATCCACATGCATGCGGCGGTCATCGGCACGCCAGGATTGCGCGCGCGTCTCGACCTGCATCGGACGGTAGCTGGTGGGGGCCACGCGCAGGACATCGCGGTACTTGGGCAAGAGCGTATGCACCAGCGACAGCGCCTGCTCGCGGAAGCGACCGACCATGGCGGCCAGTGCCAGCTGCTGTTCGGCACCGCCGGCCGCGCCCTTGATGTGACCACGGGCATCCAGGCTGATATTGCGGACCTTGGGGTCGCGCACGGCCGGGTCGAGCAGCTTGCGCTCGGACTCCAGCAACTGGAAGGCCAGCTGCGGGAAATACAGCACCTTGCCGGCTTCCAGCGCGGTGATCCAGTCCTGGTTGGGATTGTCGACCTGCCATTCGGTCAGGCCGATCTCGATGATTTGCGATTCCATGGCGCGTATTATGCCCGCAAGCGCCGGGGTCGTGTATC
>JAFAMT010000430.1 GCA_019233085.1 Herbaspirillum sp. | reverse complement strand
GCTCCTGGCTCACCGTGAGCATTGGCGCGGCCTGCATGGTACCCACGCCCGAGCAGGAGCTCAGCGAACTGATCGAGATGGCCGACCGCCGTCTCTACCGGGCCAAGCAGCAGGGGCGTAACCGGGTGGTCTGGCAGGATGACTGACAGGTTGGCTGACAGGCAGGCCGCGCGCATCGACAGCGTGCAGGCCAGACGATAACGACAAGGGAAGGAAACCGGCATGCGCACCATCGCCACTCTGGAAGAACTGAAATCGCTGGCCGGCCAGGAGGTGGCCTGCAGCGACTGGATCACCGTCACGCAGGAGCAGGTCGATCGCTTTGCCGATGCCACCGGCGACCATCAATGGATCCACGTCGACCCCGAGCGGGCTGCGCGTGAGCTGCCCTACGGCGGCACGGTGGCGCATGGTTTCCTGACGCTGGCGTTGCTGCCGCGCATCCTGTCGGAGTCGATCAGCCTGGGGCCGGACGTGCGCATGCTGCTCAACTACGGCCTCAATCGCGTGCGCTTCCCGGCGCCCCTGCCGGTGGGCCGCCGGGTACGCGGCATCATCCGGCTGGAGGCCACCGAGGACGTCCCCGGCGGCGTGCAACTGGACTGGCTCATTACCGTGGAATGCGAAGGTTCGGACAAGCCTGTGTGCGTGGCCCAGTTTTTGGTGCGGCGCTACTGAAGCCAATCCCTGCCCGGTGCCGTGATCATCTGCATGCTTCCTCGCAGATGCTCATGCGCCATGTGGCCTGAGAGCATCGGTCCTGCAGTCCTGCATGGTTTTTTGTGAAGGCGGTGGCGCGACATACGCATAAAGTGCTAATGTCACAACATTGGTCGGCGCCCGTGTTGGTGGCGCTGCCGCTGCGTCCTTGCTGATCACGCTGCTCATCATGTCAGAACGCCCGCCGTTACAGGTCGACGCCGATCCCGAGTTCTACCGGAAAGCGCTCGCCTTCAACAACCAGACGCTGTCCTACATCGCACGCGGTGCGCCGCTGGCGCATTTGCTGGACCGTATTGCCACTGGCTTCTCGTGCAGCTATCCGCAGCGTTTCCTGGCCATCTTCCAGTTCGATGCCCAGGCCCGGCGCCTGCGTGTGGGTGCGGCGCCGCGCTTTGCACCGAGCTTCCTGTTGCAGGTTTCCGAACTGGATGTGCAGCAGCCGGACATCCCGCAATCCTGGAACGACCTGACCGCGCTGACCGCGCGCCATGGCTTGTCCCTGCTGGAAATGTTGCCGCTGCGTTCCTTTGCCGGGGAGGTGGTCGGGGTACTGCTGATCTGCACCGCCGTGGATGCACCGGACGACCCCTCTCATCTTGAGCAGACCTATCGCGACACCGTCGGTGCCGCCGTGTCCATGGCCATGCTGGCCCTGGAGCGCGCCCTGGTGCCAAGTCATGCGCGCATCAACTGCGACTCCCCCCTGGAAGCCGACGAGCGCATGGCGCTGGCCATCGAAGGCAGCGGCACCGGCATCTGGGACCGCAATGCCGTCACCGGAGAAATGTATTACTCGCGCGGCTGGAAGGCCATCCTCGGCTACGAGGACTGGGAGCTGTCCAGCCATCTGGCCGACGCCTACCAGCGTATCCATCCGGACGACCTGCCCTACGTGAAGCAGACCGTGCGCCAGCACTTCGAGTCACGCTCCGATACCTACCGGGTGGAGCACCGGATCCGCTGCCGCGACGGCAGCTACAAGTGGATCAGCAGCCGCGGCAAGGTGGTGGCGCGCGATGCCCAGGGCAATGCGCTGCGCATGATCGGCACTTCCACCGATGTCACCGAGGTCAAGCAGCTCACCGACAAGCTGGCCAAGAGCAGCCGCATGCTCGACTACCTGACCAGCGGGATTCCGGGCATGGTGTTCCAGTTTCGCGTGCCGCCCGGCGAGCGTGGGCATTTCACCTACGTCAGCGAAGGCGCGCGCGAGACCTATGGGCTCACGCCCCAGCAGTTGCTGGAAACACCGGACGTCATCGATACCATCATCCATCCGGAGGACCTGGCGATGTACCGGGCCTCGCGCCAGGTAGTGCTGGCCGGGGCCTCGCACTGGATGCTGGAATTCCGCGTGGCGCCGCCCGGCCAGCGCGTGCGCTGGCTGCGTGGCCAGGCGCGTCCGCGCCAGCTGGAGGATGGCACCACGCTGTGGCATGGTTTCATCAGCGACATCAGCGAAAGCAAGGCCTTCGAGCTGGAACTGCAGGAATTCGCGCTCACCGACTACCTGACGCAACTGCCCAATCGCCGCTGCTTCATGCAGCGTCTGCAGGAAGAGTACAGCCGCATCGAGCGCGGCTTGCTCGGTATCTCGGCGGTACTGATGTGCGACCTGGATCATTTCAAGCGCATCAACGATACCCTGGGCCATGCCGTGGGCGACCAGGTCCTGGCGCACTTTGCGCAGGTGCTACGGAGCCAGTTACGCAAATCGGACAGCGTCGGTCGCCTGGGCGGCGAGGAGTTTGCGGTGGTCCTGGCCGGTGCCGATCTGCAGGCAGCGGCCGAATTTGCCACGCGCCTGCAGGCCAGTTTTGCCAGCCAGCCATTGCGGCTTGAGGGCGGCGAAGTGGAGGTCACGATATCGATCGGCATCGCCCTGATGCGGGCCGACTGCGGCGGTCAGGAGCAGGTCCTGCGCGCCAGCGATGACGCCCTGTACCGGGCAAAAGAAAAAGGGCGCAACCGTTTCGAGTTTGCGCCCTTCCCCCACCCATAGGGCAGGGAGCATGCCACGGGGACCGGGGATTCCCGCTCAGCGTTTCTGGTACTGGCTCTTGCCGAACAGCAGTTCCTTGGCCTTGTCGTCATTGAGCGGCTTGCGCTTGTCGGCCAGCACGCTCACGCCACGCTGCACGGCCGGGCGGGCGCTGATGGCGTCGAACCAGCGCTTGACGTTGGGAAAGTCTTCCAGCGCGACGCCCTGGTTCTTGTGCGAGCGTGTCCAGGGGAAGCAGGCGATATCGGCGATGGTGTAGTCTTCGCCGGCCAGGTAGGCGTGCTGGCCCAGTTGCTTGTCCATCACCTGGTACAGGCGACGTGCCTCGTTGCTGTAGCGGTTCACCGCATACTCGATCTGCTCCGGGGCATACAGGCGGAAGTGATGGGCCTGGCCCAGCATCGGCCCCAGGCCACCCATCTGGAACATCAGCCATTGCAACACTTCATACTTCTCGCGCGTGGTCTCGCCCAGGAAACGGCCGGTCTTGCCGGCCAGGTAGAGCAGGATGGCGCCGGACTCGAACAGCGAGATCGGCTGCCCATCCGGGCCGTCGGGGTCGACGATGGCGGGGATCTTGTTGTTGGGCGAGATCTTCAGGAATTCAGGCGTGAACTGGTCGCCGGCGCCGATATCGATGGCATGCGCGGTGTAGGGCAGGCCGCATTCCTCCAGCATGATGTGGACCTTGTGGCCGTTGGGCGTGGCCCAGCTGTAGACGTCGATCATGGATATCCTTGGTTGGGGTTGATGCTGCGATGACAGGACGGAAATCTGAAAAGGAGATAAGCGATCAATCCGCTCTACAGCTTGCCCAGACGATCCAGCGCCAGGTGCAGCGTCTCGTCCTTTTTGGCGAAGCAGAAGCGCACGATGCCCGATTCGGTAGGCGTGTTGTAGAAGGCCGAGACCGGGATGGCAGCCACGCCGATCTCGCTGGTGAGCCACTGGCAGAACTCGGCTTCGGGCAGCTCGGAGATGGCGCCGTACTTCACGCACTGGAAGTAGGTGCCTTGCGAGGGCAACAGTTCGAAGCGGGTGTTGGCCAGGCCGTCGCGGAAGAGGTCGCGCTTGCGCTGGTAGAAGGCCGGCAGCTCCACGTAGGGGGCGGGGTCCTTCATGTAGGCGGCCAGGCCGTACTGCACCGGGGTGTTGACGGTGAAGACGTTGAACTGGTGCACCTTGCGAAACTCGGCGGAGAGAGCGGCCGGTGCGGCCACGAAGCCGACCTTCCAGCCGGTGACGTGATAGGTCTTGCCGAAGCTGGAGTTGATGAAGGTACGTTCGGCCAGTTCCGGGTGGCGCGCCAGCGATTCGTGCGGCTGGCCGTCATAGACCATGTGCTCGTAGACCTCGTCGGAGAGGATCAGGATGTCGGTGCCGCGCACGATGTCGGCCAGCGCTGCCACGTCGGCTGCGCGCATGACGCTGCCGGTCGGGTTGTGCGGGGTGTTGACCATGATCATGCGGGTCTTGGGGGTGACGGCGGCCTTGACCTTGTCCCAGGGGATGCTGTAGCCGCGCTCGTCCACGGTCATCTGCACGAATACCGGGATGCCGCCAGCCAGCTCGATGGCCGGTACGTAGCAGTCGTACACCGGTTCGATGACGATGACCTCGTCACCGGCATGCACCGCGCACAGCACCGAGGTCAGGATGCCCTGGGTGGCGCCGGCGGTGACGGTGATTTCCGAGGCTGGATCGTAGCGGTGCCCGTAAAGGCGCTCGACCTTGTCGGCGATGGCCTCGCGCAGCGGCAGCACGCCCGCCATCGGCGGGTACTGGTTCAGGCCATCCTGCATGGCCTGGCTGACCGCCTGCACCAGCGCCGGGTCGCAGTGGAAATCGGGGAAGCCCTGTCCCAGGTTGACCGCGCCTTTTTCGCTGGCCAGTGCAGACATGACGGTGAAGATGGTGGTGCCGACCTTGGGCAGCTTGGTGACGATGTTGGGGGTGCTCATTGCAGCGGGCCTGATCCGTATGATTATCGCAAGCCCGTTATTCTAGCCGGATTCCCGGCGCGGTTCAGGTCGGCCCCTCAACTGGCCGTGGCGAGGAAGGCGTCGGCACGCCAGTGTTGTGGCTGCACGATCGAAAACAGGCCGCGCTTGACGGTGCGCTTGCCCAGCTTGAGCACGGCCTTGTCCTTGCTCACCAGCACGTGGGCGCGACATTGCAGGGCCAGTTCCAGGAACTTCTGGTCGTCCCGATCGGTGCACAGGGGCAGTCCGAAGGTATTGACCTCGGCCAGCGGCAGGCACTGTAGCAGGCGGTCGAAGTGGGCGCAGATGGCCGGCTTGTCGGCTGCGCTCACCGGCAGGTGGGGATAGTCCAGCACCGCCAGCCACTCGTTGCGGCAATCCTCGCGGGTGAAGGCCAGCACGCTGCGCTCTTCCAGCGCCTGCCGCAGGGCAGCCCAGCGCGGATCCTGGAAGACGAACAGGTCAAGGCAGACATTGGTATCGAGCACCAGCCGCTGGCGCCGGTCATCGGCGGCAGGCGCCACGGGCTGGCTGGCGGAGGGGGCAGGGGAAGGGGATGGGCTGGCCTGGGTGTCCTGGGTATGCATGAATCGGTCAAGCTAGTTATCGATGCCGCGGTTCGGCGCGGGTGGAACATCCTGCGTGGCGAACAGGTCGCCACCGGATTCGAGCGCATCATACCCCTGATCGGTGACGCGCCAGAAATTGTGCATGTCCACCGCGGCCAGTCCGCGGTCGTGCAACAGCCGCAGGTGGTGCAGGATCAGTTCCGGCGCCACATGGCCGGGCAGGGAGGCCTGGATCTTTTCCACGTCACCGTAGATGGTGCCAAAGGAAGCCAGTTGCTTGAGGATGGCGCCCATGAGGGCCTTGTCGCGTTTCATGATGTCCTCCTTGCGGGGATGGCAGGCGGGTGATGCGCTGGATGGCTTGCGCAATGTTCCTGCATGGATTGACAAGAAAATGCGGCAGAAGTGCCTGCCACTTCAGTTATCGGCGGCCTGGCCGGAACTTTGATTCATTGTATGTTTATATTGATCAAGGGCAAGCCCGTTGCGCTGCCGCTGTGCCAAAAAAAACAGCCCCGCCAGGGCGGGGCTGCGGCCATCTGGCATCAGAACTGTTCCCAATCGCCCTCGCCCTCGCCGCCTACAGGCTTGCTGGCGGCTTTGCGGGCGGGCAGGGCGGCCAGAGCAGGGGCCGGTTTGTGCGCCGCAACGGCCGTCGCCACGGGTGCCGCTGGTGCGGCGGGCTTGGCGCGGGCGGCTGGTCTGGTCGCGGGGCCGGCGGAGGGCGCCGCGCCAGCGGCACGGTCCAGCTTGAACACGCTCACCAGCTCGGCCAGACGGGAGGCCTGTTCCTGCAGCGAACCGGCCGCCGCGGCCGCTTCTTCCACCAGTGCCGCATTCTGCTGCGTGACTTCATCCATTTGCGTGATGGCGATGTTGACCTGCTCGATGCCATCGCTCTGCTCGGAGCTCGCGGCGGTGATCTCGCCCACGATATCGGTGACGCGGCGCACGCTGGCCACCACTTCGGTCATGGTGGTGCCGGCCTGCTCGACCAGGCGGCTGCCGGTGTCGACCTTGGCCACAGAGTCGTCGATGAGCAGCTTGATCTCCTTGGCCGCCGCTGCCGAGCGCTGGGCCAGCGAACGCACCTCCGAGGCCACCACTGCGAAGCCACGCCCCTGTTCACCGGCGCGGGCTGCTTCCACGGCCGCATTCAGGGCCAGGATATTGGTCTGGAAGGCGATACCGTCGATGACGCTGATGATTTCCACGATCTTGCGCGAAGAGGCGTTGATGGCACCCATCGTATCGACCACCTGCGAGACCACGGTGCCGCCCTGGGTCGCCACGTCCGAGGCCGAGTTGGCCAGCTGGTTGGCCTGGCGGGCGTTGTCGGCGTTCTGCTTGACGGTGGAGGTCAGCTCTTCCATGGCCGAAGCGGTTTCTTCCAGTGAGCTGGCCTGTTCTTCGGTACGGGTGGAGAGATCGAGGTTGCCGGTGGCGATTTCGCGCGAGGCGGTATTGATGGTGTCGGTACCCTCGCGTACCTGGCTGACGATGCGCAGCAGGCTGTCGTTCATGGCCTTGAGCGAGCGCATCAGATGGCCGGTCTCGTCGCCGCCGGCCGGCTTGATATCGACTGTCAGGTCACCGTCGGCGACGCGCTCGGCCACATGCATGGCCGCCTGCAGGGGCCGCGAGACGATGCGCGCCACCCAGGTCGCCAGCAGCAGGCCCAGGCCGATGCAGCAGGCCAGCAGCACCACGATGAGGGTGCGTGAGGTCTCGTAACGGTCCTGGGCTTCTTGGTCGGTCTTCTCGCTGGCATCGATATTGATCTTGACGGCGTTGTCGAGATTGTCGAACAGGCGCAGGTAGATCGGCGTGGCCTGTTTCATCAGCATCTCGCGGGCGTCATCGATCTTGTTGGCGCGCACCAGCGTGGCGATGTCCTGGTGCGTCTTGGTGAACAAGCCGAGGTCATTCTTGATCGCCGAGAAGTAGCCCTTTTCGGCCTCCATGTTGACCAGCGGCGCGTACTTGTCGAGCGCTGCGTTCATCGTGGTGAACTGGTTCGCGATCAGCTTTTCATTGCTGTCCACATTGGCTTCGTTGCCCGGCAGCAGATGCTGCAACTGCACAGTGCGGATGCGTGCCAGTGCGACCTTGGCTTCCAGCGGGTAGCGCACGCTGGGCAGGGAATTGGTCGCCAGGTCGGTAGAGGCCTGGTTGACCCGGGCCAGCTGCACGATCGAGAACACGCCCTGGATGGCGGTCAGCACCAGGATGGCGGCAAAGGTGAGCAGGAGCTTGCGGGCAATGCGCAGATTGTAGAACCAGTTCATGGTGTGTCCTTTGGCGAGGATGTGCTGCAGGTGGATGCAGTCGAAGAATGGGGTGGAGCCCAGGGGTATGAGTGTAGGAGGCACTGGCGGCTGGCAAAAGCTGCAACAGCCTGTCTTTTGCGCGCCAAATTGCGGTATCAACCCGACTTGTCAGCGTGGCGCACGTTCGCCGCACTTTCGGTATCATGGCGGCCAATCTCTACAATGGATGAATCCCCCGATGCTGATTGTCTTGTCTCCCGCCAAGTCGCTGGACTACGAAACGCCCGCCACCACCGATCTGCACACCACGCCGGCCTTCGTGCCGCGTTCGGCCGAGCTGATCGAGGTGCTCAAGAAACTCTCGCCGGCTGAGATTGGCAGCCTGATGAGCATTTCCGACCAGTTGTCGGTGCTCAACGTCAACCGCTATGCTTCCTGGTCGCGCAAGTTCACGACCAGGAATGCCAAGCAGGCCGTGCTGGCCTTCAACGGCGATGTCTATGAGGGCTTGCAGGCCGCCTCGCTCAATGGCAAGCAACTGGATTACCTGCAGAACCATGTGCGCATCCTCTCAGGCCTCTACGGCATGCTGCGTCCGCTGGACCTGATGCAGCCTTACCGCCTGGAAATGGGCACCAAGCTGGCCAATCCGCATGGCAAGGACTTGTATGCCTTCTGGGGCAGCGAGATCACCGAGGCCCTCAACGCCGAACTGGCGACGCAGAAGACACCGGTGCTGGTGAACCTGGCTTCGGAAGAGTATTTCAAGGTGGTCAAGCCCAAGCTGCTCAAGGCCCAGGTCATCTCGCCGGTGTTCGAGGACTGGAAGGGGGGCAAGTACAAGATCATCTCCTTCTATGCCAAGCGCGCACGCGGCCTGATGGCGCGCTATGCCGCGCTGAAGAACATCAGCCAGCCCGAAAAGCTCAAGGCCTTCGACCTGGATGGCTATGCCTTCGCCGCCGAGGCCTCCACCGATAGCAGCTGGGTGTTCCGTCGCAAGCTGGAAGCCTGAACCAGCCGGACTTGCACCGGGGCGCTCTGCGCCGTGGCGCCGGGCAATAAAAAAACCTCGCCATCTGCATGGCGAGGTTTTTTGTTGGCTGCGTGGTTGGCGGCGTCAGGTCTGCTGCTGCCGCCCGTCGGTCTTACCAGACCTTCCACCAGGGCTTTTCCTTCTTGGCGGGGCCGCCCTTGTACCAGGGGCTGTTCGGATAGGTGGCCTGGATGACGCGTTCGGTGTCTTCCTTGAGCTTGGTCTGGCCCAGTGCGTCGTAGGAGCGCATCAGGATGAACAGGGCTTCCTCGTTGGCCGGTGAATCAGGATACTGCTTGATGGCGGCCTGGGCACGGTTGGCGGCCGAGACGTAGGCGCCGCGACGGAAGTAGTAGTTCGCCACGTGGACATCGTATTGCGACATGGCGTTGACCAGGTAGCGCATGCGGGCGATGGCGTCCGGGGTGTACTTGCTGTCCGGGAAACGCTCGGCCAGCAGCTTGAACGAATCGAAGGCGTCGCGCATGGCCTTGGGATCGCGCTCGGTGTTGTCCTGGTCGGTGATGGTGTCGAAGATGCTGGTGCGATCATTGAAGTTGATCAGCCCGCGCAGGTAGTACATGTAGTCGACGTTGGGATGGTTGGGGTGCAGCTTGATGAAGCGATCCACCGCCGCCAGGCCCTGTGCCTGCTCGTTCTGGCGATAGTAGGCGTAGGCGATATCCATCTGGGCCTGCTGGGCATAGGTACCGAAGGGGTAGCGCGATTCCAGCTTTTCGAAGTACTTGATGGACTTCTCGTAGCCGCCGGCATTCAGTTCATCCTTGGCTTCCGAGTATAATTTGGCCGCAGACCAGCCGACTGTCTCGTCCTTTTGCTCTGGCAACAGGCCGCAGGCGGTGAGCGAGAGGGCAAAACCGATGATGAAGAACTTCAATAAGATTTTGTGCATGACTCTTGTGTGCTTGTCTGGGACTTATCAGTTGTGCATGGCGCAGTGCGCCTCCCGAGCCGGCTGCATCGATACCCGAAATACAATCAACCCGATCCGGCGATTATAGCTGATGTCACGTAAGAAACCCCCTGAGATTACAAATGGCCAAGCGCCTGTAAAGACCGACCTCCCGCTGGAAGACGATTTCGATGACGGTGATGCTGCCGCCGACGAAAGCGCCGCCGGCCTGGAGCCCCTGACCCTGCGCCTGGATGACGACGTCATCGGCCAGCGCCTGGACAAGGTGCTGTCGGGCCTGATGCCGGAATTTTCGCGCAACCGCATCCAGCAATGGATCGAAGACGGCCACGTCACCGTCAATGGTGCCCCGGCCAAGGCCAAGATGACCATGCTGGGCGATGAGCTGGTGGAGGTGGCCCCGCAATCGGTGCCGGCCGAGCAGCCCTATGGCCCGGAACCCATGGCGCTGGACATCCTGCACGAGGATCGCGCCATCATCGTGCTCAACAAGCCGGCTGGCCTGGTGGTCCACCCGGCTGCGGGCAACTGGAGCGGCACGCTCCTCAACGGCCTGCTACACCATTGCCCGGCATTGGCCAAGGTGCCGCGTGCGGGCATCGTGCACCGTCTGGACAAGGAAACCAGCGGCCTCATGGTCGTGGCCAAGACCCTGGCCGCCCAGACCGACCTGGTGCGCCAGTTGCAGGCGCGCAGCATGAAGCGCCAGTACCTGGCGCTGGTGTGGGGCCTGCCGCAGCTCTCCGGTACCGTCAATGCGCCGATGGCGCGCCACCCGCGCGACCGTATCAAGATGGCGGTGTCGCAAAGCATGCGCGCCAAGCCGGCGGTGACCCATTACCGTCGCCTGGCCACCGGCGAGATCGACCGCAAGCCGGTGAGTCTGGTGCATTGCCGTCTGGAAACCGGGCGCACCCATCAGATCCGGGTCCACCTGCAATCGCTGGGCTTCCCGCTGGTGGGCGATGCGCTGTATGGCAAGCAGCATCTGGTGACGGTGTTCCCGCGCCAGGCCCTGCTGGCGGGCCGCCTGGGCCTGGTGCATCCGAGTTCGGGCAAGTTCCGCCAGTGGGCCGCGCCCTTGCCGGAGGACATCCTGGCCCTGCTGCAGCGGGCCGGCATCGACCCCGCATTGGCAGAGATCCCCGAGATGAGCGAGGAGCCCGACCCAATGCTGGGCGACTTCGACGATGAAGATGACGAGTATTGATCGCGCCCGGACCATGGAACTCTTGATCCCCGACTGGCCGGCACCGGCCAACATTGGCGCCCTGAGCACCCTGCGCGCCGGCGGCCACAGCCCGTCTCCCTATGGGGATGGGCAGGGCGGCGCGGGCCTTAACCTGGGCACGCATGTCGATGATGATCCCGCACTGGTCACCCGCAACCGGGCGCTGTTGCGGCGCCTGTTGCCGCAGGAGCCGGCCTGGCTCACCCAGGTGCATGGCGTGACGGTGCTGGATGCCGCCGCTCTGCCGGCCGAGGCGCAGGGCGATGCCTGCATCAGTACCACGCCCGGTGCGGTGTGCGTGATGATGACGGCCGACTGCCTGCCGGTGCTGTTCTGCGATCGCACCGGCACCGTGGTGGGCGCGGCCCATGCCGGCTGGCGCGGCCTGGCCGCCGGCGTGCTGGAAAATACCGTGGCCGCCATGCGTGCGCGGGGTGCGGCCGATATCCTGGCCTGGCTGGGACCGGCCATCGGACCGGACAATTTCGAAGTCGGTGCCGAGGTGAAAGAGGCCTTCGTGCAGCAGCAGGCAGGCGCACAGGCTGCGTTCCGCGATTATCCGGGGCGCCCGGGCAAGTACCTGGCCGACATCTACCAGCTGGCGCGCCTGCGCCTGGCGGCGGTGGGCGTGGACCAGGTCAGCGGCGGCGGCCTGTGCACGGTGGCCGATACGCGCTTCTATTCCTATCGGCGTGACCGGGTCACCGGACGCATGGGCTCGCTGGTCTGGCTCAAATGATGGTGTAGCGGCGCGGTGGCGAGGTGGCCACGAGACGATGGCGGCTCCCTGGGGCCGCCATTTTTTTGTCAGGGATGGCTTTGCAGGGCGTGGATCAATTCCCGCGTGTGCCCTGGCAAGCCTTCCAGGCCGCGCACGCAGATGAGCAGGTGGCGGCGGCTCCAGCCATCGGCCAGCGGGATGGCGCGGATTTCCATGTGAGCCGCGTTGGTGGTGGCGGCGGTCTCCGGGATCACGGCCACGCCGACCTGGTGCTGCACCATGCGGCAGATGCCCTCGAAGCTGCGCAGCCGCACCCGGTATTGCAGGCGTTTACCGGCGCGCGTGGCGTGGCCCGACAGGTGTTGCTGCAGGGCGCTGTCACCGGACAGGCCGACGAAATCCTCGCCCAGCAGCTCGGCAAAGTCCAGCGACTTGCGGCGCGCCAGCGGATGCTTCTTCGATAGCACGGCCACCAGGTGGTCCTGGCGGAAAGGATAGGTCTGCAAGGGACCGCTGTCGGTGGAGTCGGCGATGATGCCCACGTCGGCCACGCCATCGACGACGGCCTGGACCACCTCGTAGCTCAGCTTTTCCTCCAGCTCGATATCGGTGTGCGGGTGACCCGCCAGGAAGCGCGCCAACACCTCCGGCAGGAACTCGGTCATGGCCGAGGTATTGCACAGCAGCCGGATGTGCCCCTTCAATCCCTGCGCGTATTGCCCCAGCTCGTCGCGCAGCTGTTCCATCTGATGCCCCATCATGCGCGCGTGGTGGGCTAGCGCACGGCCGGCATCGGTGGTCTGGACGCCGCGCCGGCCGCGCTCCAGCAGGGCCGTGCCCAGCGCATCTTCCATGTTGCGGATACGCGCACTGGCCGAGGCCAGCGCCATGTGCGCACGGGCGGCGCCGGCGGTGATGCTGCCACTTTCGACGATGTGGAGGAACAGGCGCAGGTCGGACAGTTCGAATCGGTTGCTCATGGCAGGGCAGGGGAATAAAGGTTCTGCCTTCGGCCAGGCCGAAGGCAGGCTAAGTGTATTCCACATTTCCAGCCGCCGCGAGCGCTGGCAGACTGGGACTTCCCGATAGAACCACGCGGTCTTTTTCGCCAATCCTTGTCGCCCATCCTGCCATGACCAGCCTGCTCTCGTTCCTCGACATGAATGCCACGGTACTGGCGGCCAGCCTGGCGGTGTTCCTGCTGGCCGGCTTCGTCAAGGGCGTCATCGGCCTGGGCTTGCCTACGGTGGCGGTGGGCTTGCTGAGCCTGGTCATGTCGCCGGTGCAGGCGGCCGCCTTGCTGATTGTGCCTTCGATGGTGACCAATGGCTGGCAATTGCTGTCCGGCGGTGCCTTCCTGGCGCTGGCGCGGCGACTCTGGGGCCTGCTGGCCGGGATCGTGCTGGGCACCCTGGCCGGCAGCGGCTTCATGGGCGCCGACGGTGGGCGCCACGCCATCGTCGTGCTGGGACTGGCGCTGGTGCTGTATGCGGTGGCGGGCCTGGCCTCGTTCACGCTGTCGGTGCCCACCGCGCAGGAAAAGTGGTGGTCGCCCGTGATCGGCCTGCTCACCGGCCTGGTGACGGCTGCCACGGGCGTGTTCGTGATCCCCGCCGTGCCCTACCTGCAGTCGCTGGGCTTGCAGCGCGATGAGCTGATCCAGGCCCTGGGCCTGTCGTTCACTGTCTCGACCGTGGCACTGGCGATCAACCTGGGGCAGGGCGGAGCCTTCGGTGGGGGCGTCGGCTGGGCGTCGCTGGTGGTGCTGGTGCCGGCCCTCTTGGGCATGGGCATCGGCACCCGTGTGCGCAGCATGGTGCGTGCGACGACGTTCCGGCGCTGCTTCTTCATCGGCTTGCTGCTGCTGGGTGTGCACCTGGCATGGCATATCGTGGCCTGGGTGGAATGATGCGTTCCTATCCCGTTCCCGCCAGCACCTGGAAGATAGAAGGGCCCAGCGAACGCCGGCCCGACGAGGTCCATGTCTACGCCTACCTGGATGGCAGCATGATTGCCATGCTTGATTGTGAGTTACGTGAAAGTGACTTCTTGCAGTTACGTATGGCCTATGTCGCGCCACCCTGGCGCGGATCGGCTGTCTTGCGGGACATGCTTGCCGTACTGAAACCCCGCTACCGGCGCATCACCGTCAAGCGTACCGCAGGGCATGGCCGGTATCGCTGAGTTTCCTGCGCACCCGGTGGGTGATGCTGCACTGCGCAAACCATTGTCCGGCAAGGCTTTTGCCGGCACCAGGAGCGTGCGTGATATCCGCGTTTTATTAGTTTTCGTGACCCCTTCCGGTGCGCCCATCCTGTTGCGCAGAGCCCGGGATGTTCGCCCGTTCATCGACGCACTCGCTTTTCATCCGCTCGTCAGCTTCGGTCTGCTGCTGGCCGGCAGCTTTTAATTTCTCTTTCTTTTGACGATTCCGCTTGCGTTGCGGCGTACCCATCAGGTATAAAACAACGGTCAAGGGAAATATCCCGTACAGCAGGAACGTGGCCACTCCGGCGGTCGCCGACTGCTCGGTGATCGACATCATGAAGACAACGTAAAGCCATG
>JAFAMT010000416.1 GCA_019233085.1 Herbaspirillum sp. | reverse complement strand
GCAGATCGAAGCCAAGCTGCGCCAGGAACCGGAAGCCGAGGTCATCTCCAGCTATGTCGGCCAGGGTACGCCGCGCTTCTTCCTCTCGGTCAATCCGGAGCTGCCCAATCCGGCCTTCGCCCAGATGATCGTGCTCACCGCCGGCCCCGCCGAGCGTGACGTGCTCAAGGAAAAGATCCGCACGATGATTGCCGAAGGCCGCTTCCCGCAAGCCCGGGTGCGTGTGAGCCAGTTCGTGTTCGGCCCGCCAGTGCCCTTCCCCGTGCTGTTCCGCGTGGTCGGTCCGGACCTGGACAAGGTGCGTGACATCGCCGAGCAGGTACGCGTGGTGATGGCCGCCAACCCCGACATGCGCGACGTCCACATGGACTGGGGCAACCGTACTCCCACCGTGCATCTGAGCCTGGACCAGGAACGTCTGCGTCAGGTCGGCCTGTCGCCGCGCGACGCCGCCATCCAGCTGCAGGCCCTGCTCAATGGCATCCCCGCCACCCAGGTACGGGAGGGCTTGCGCACCGTCGACGTGCTCATCCGCAGCCCCCACGCCGAGCGCAACAACCTGGCCGACCTGCGCAACCTGGTGCTGACCACCGACACCGGCGCCAGCGTGCCACTGGCCCAGGTGGCGCACCTGGAAACGCGGATGGAAGATGCCGTCCTCAAGCGCTATGACCGCGAGACCTACATCGCCGTGCAGGGCGACATCCGCGACGGCACCCAGCCACCCGACGTGACCCACGCCATCCTGCCCAAGCTGGAGCAGATCAAGGCCAGCCTGCCGGCGGGCTACCACATCGACACCGGTGGCTCGGTGGAAGAAAGCGCCAAGGCCGACCAGGCGCTGGCCAAGCTGTTCCCGCTGATGATCATCCTGATGCTGACCGTCATCATGCTGCAGGTACGTTCCTTCGCCACCATGTGGATGGTGTTTGCCACCGCCCCGCTGGGCCTGGTCGGTGCCGTTCCCACGCTGCTGGTGTTCCATCAGGCCTTCGGCTTCAACGCCATCCTGGGCTTGATCGGCCTGGCGGGCATCCTGATGCGCAACACGCTGATCCTGGTCGACCAGATCCGCCATGACCTCGACGCCGGCCTGTCGGCCTATGAGGCGGTGATCGAATCGACGGTGCGCCGTGCGCGTCCGGTGATCCTGACCGCCGTGGCGGCGATGCTGGCCTTCATCCCGCTGACCCACTCCAGCTTCTGGGGGCCGCTGGCCTACGTGCTCATCGGCGGCGTGGGCGTGGGTACGGTCCTGACCCTGCTGTTCCTGCCGGCGCTGTATTCGTTGTGGTTCAAGGTGCGCAAGCCGGTCGCTGTCACCCCTCACCTGCAGGCTGTCCAAATCAAGGAGTACGCATGAACATCATCAAGCACCTGGGTGCAGCGTCGCTGCTGGCCACCCTGCTGGCCGGCTGCTCGCTGGCGCCCACCTACGAACGGCCGGACCTGCCGGTGCAGACCCAGTGGCCCGGGAACCTGGCAGCCGCCCCGGCTGACGCGGCGGGCAACACCCCGGCCGCCAGCCTGCCCTGGCAGGAGTTCTTCCGCGACGCGTCGCTGCGGCAGCTCATCGCCCTGGCACTGGAGCATAACCGCGACCTGCGCGTGGCTGCCCTGAACATCGAACGCGCCCGTTCGCTGTACCAGGTGCAGTCGGCCGACCGCCTCCCCACGCTGAACCTGGGCGTCTCCGGCGCCCGCCAGCAAACGCCAAACGACGTCGCCCCGGCCGGCAAGGGTGGCCTGACCACCGCCTACAACGTGGGCCTGGGAGTGACCGCCTTCGAGCTGGACCTGTTCGGTCGGGTGCGCAACCTCAGCGGCGCCGCCCTGGAACGTTTCAACGCCACCGACGAGGCACGCAAGACCACACAGATCAGCGTGGTAGCCCAGGTCGCCTACAGCTATGAGGCGCTGGTGGCCGACGAGCGTCTGCTGGCCCTGGCCCGCCAGACGCTGGACAGCCGCACTGCCTCGCACCAGCGCCAGGTCAGCCTGCGTGACATGGGCGCCAGTTCCGACTACGACCTGCGCCAATCCGATTCGCTGCTCGAAGCCGCCCGCATCGCCGTGCTGCAGGCGCAGCGCCAGCGCGCCCTGGATGAAAATGCCCTGGTGCTGCTGCTCGGCCAGCCGGTGCCGGCGGCACTGCTGCCCGGCCCCGACACCTCCTGGAACGCCAGTGTGATGGCCGAACTGCCGGCCGGCCTGCCCTCGGACCTGTTGACGGCGCGCCCCGACATCGCCCAGCAGGAAGCCCTGCTGCGCGCGGCCAACGCCAACATCGGCGTGGCCCGGGCGGCGTTCTTCCCGCGCATCAGCCTGACCGGCAGCTTCGGTTCGGCCAGCAGCGAGTTGAATGGCCTGTTCGAATCGGGCAGCCGGTCATGGAGCTTCCTGCCCTCGATCAGCCTGCCCATTTTTGATGGTGGCCGTAATCGCGCCAATCTCGGTGTGGCCAAGGCCGATCGTGACATCGCCGTGGCCCAGTACGAGAAGACGATTCAAGCGGCCTTCCGCGAAGTGGCCGACGCCCTGGCCGGCCGCGCCACACTGGGCGCCGAACTGCGCGCGGTGCAGGCCCAGGAGCGCGCCGAGCAGCAGCGCCACGACCTGGCCAAGCTGCGCTACGACAGCGGCGAAGCCAGCTATCTCGACTACCTCGACGCCCAGCGTGCCTGGTTTGCCACACAGCAGCAGACCATCCGCACC
Organism: Herbaspirillum sp.; assembly: GCA_019233085.1. Classification (GTDB taxonomy): domain Bacteria; phylum Pseudomonadota; class Gammaproteobacteria; order Burkholderiales; family Burkholderiaceae_D; genus Herbaspirillum. The sequence goes on along the minus strand of JAFAMT010000416.1, from coordinate 44,156 downwards.
GGCCTGGCCGAAGTGCAGAACCGCATCGCCCTGTACAAGGCCCTGGGGGGTGGATGGAAAGATCCGATGCCGACGTCCGGCGAGCAGATCGCACGCAAGGACTGACGCTCACTGTGGAGTACCGCTGCCCGTGGTGGGGAGCGGTTTTTGTCCTGACCAGGCATGGCCTCAGTGGTCTCGTTCTCACAGCACGCCACATTGGCTCTGCCATATTTTTTGCGGTAATCTCGCTGCGAGAAATCAAAAATATGGCTCCCATGATCACAATCGCATCCTGCAACTGTCTTGCGCTGAGAAAGGCTACCCGCGCCATATCGGCGCTCTACGACCGCCATCTTGCGCCATCAGGTCTGAGTTGCGTGCAGTTTAGCGTGCTCGCTGTCATTCACGAACGACCGGGTATCGGCATGCAGGATCTGTCAGATGAGCTGGTGATGGACCGGACCAGCCTGGTGCGAGCAATCCAGCCGCTCACGCGGGACGGGTATGTGGACCAATCCGCGGATCCCGACAATTTGCGCAGGCGCGCGCTTTCTTTGTCTGCAGATGGCTCGAAGAAATTCAAAGAGGCGGAAATCTATTGGAAGAACGCGCAGGCAGAGTTCGAGCACAACATGGGAAGCTTGAATTCTTCGAAGTTGCGTAGTGAGCTGACCACGCTAGCCCATCGCTTCTAGGGCCTGTTCACATTCAATCTGCACTCGTAGATTGAATGTGAACAGGCCCCAGATACTGATCCGGCAGCAAGCAGTTCCACCGCTCTATTCCATTGGGTTTGGTCTGGTACTGCATTGAACTAGACGGCATGGAAAATCGCCCTGTGTCCATCGCATTTCTGCAATCTGAAGTTGCGGATATTCCTGTTTCCACGCTGACCGACTGCCTCCTAGAATTTAGCTAGAGCCGCACAGACGAACTGCTGGCGGCTCAGTATGTTCAATGCTATTTTTCTGAGGCTTACCCATGTCCAATAAGGCAGCAAAGCGCGCTCTGGTTGTAATCGATATCCAGAACGACTACATCACCGGCAATTTCCGTATTGAATATCCACCAGTTGCTTCGTCGCTGGCCAACATCGGCAAAGCGATGGATGCGGCAAAAGCGGCGGGCGTCTTGATTGCCGTCGTCCAGCACGTTCTGCCGGCGGACGCTCCCATCTTTGCCGAAGGTAGCGAGGGTGTGAAGCTGCACCCTGTCGTGACTGGCAGAGATTTCGACTACCTTTCCACCAAAGCACTGCCCAGCACTTTTTCCGACGCAGGATTCGAACCTTGGCTAAAGGAAAACGGCATTGATACGCTGACGGTGATCGGATACATGTCGCACAATTGCGTCGATGCGACCATTCGTGAGGCAATGCATCGCGGCTATCACGCTGAATTTCTGCCAGATGCGGCCGGCTCCCTGCCCTACAAGAACAACGGTGGGGCGGCATCAGCCAGGGATCTGCACACTGCCACGACGGTAGTGATTGAATCTGCGTACGCCGCTGTCATGTCCACTGAACAGTGGATAGCCAGACTTGATAGCGGTGTCCATGCTCCCCGCGATAATATTTATTATTCCAATCAACGCGCCATCGGAAAGATGTAGTTGTTGCGCCGGCCGCTGGAACGCCAGCGGCCGGTCATTTTCTCAGGGCGAAGGCAGGGGCGCATAGACAGACATCTGACTCAGATACCTGAGCACATGCTCCTCGTTCGGATCAGCCCCGTCGTGCAGCTGCCGATACGCGCTGTCTCTGCGCGGGGTCATGGAGGTCGAGTTCGATCTTGTCCATACCCTGGTCCGGTTTCGCCACCTCGTCCAGCAGCGCCTTGCGGCGGGTGCCAATGATGAACTTATTGCCTTTGGCAGGGTATGCCGCTGTCAGGCCACGCCCCAAACCTGATGGCCCGCCATTGATAACGATGGCGTTTGCGGCGGCTCTCGTGACTTGAATTCCTATGCGCGCTGGAATGCCTCAATGTTGGCCTTGACGAACTGTTCGACGGTCTGCGGTGCTTGACCGGTGATCTCGCCAATCACACCATCGACCCCCGAGAAAATCCCGTTCTGGTAGTCGACCGCAATGGCGACGAAATGCTGCACGAGGAATTCAGGCAGATTGAAGGTATTCAAATACGCGCGGTATTGCTCAAGGCTGCTCGGGCTATAGACGATGTCACGGCCCAGAATACGGCTCAGATCAGCGGCCAGCTCCTGCTGACTGAACTCCACAGGGCCATAGAGCGGGTAGGTCTTGCCAACGTGTGTGGAGGGATTGGTCAGGATGGTGGCGATGAGCCGCGCCTGGTCTTCGGCGCCGATGGGCGCGTGGCGACCTTCGCCGAACGGCAGTGTGATCTTCCCCTCTTCGACCAGGCGATCGCGGACCCAAGGGAAGGTCAGCCATTCGGAGAACAGGCTGGGACGCAGATGCACCGCCGGCACGTCCGACCAGTCCAGCACGCGTTCTGCAATCCAGTGGTCGCGGGCGGCGTGGCTTTGCGAGTCCTCGCGCGCCGAAATCTGCGACATGCTGACCACCACGTCGAGGCCCGCGCGCTGGGCAGCATCCGCAAAGTAGGCTGTGGCCTGGATGAAGCCGGGACGGACCGGATAGCACAGGTAGGCGGCCGATACCCCGTCCACGGCCCGCAGTACGTCATCGTGTTCCAGCAGGTCACCGACTACGATTTCTGCGCCAGCCTTGCGCAGGGTCTCACTGCGTTCGTCTTTGCCATGCACCATGGCACGGACTGCATGGCCCTGCTTGAGCAGCTGGTTGATGGTATGGACGCCGGTTTTGCCGGTAGCGGCCGTGATCAGGTATTTGCGTTGAGTCATGATGTATCTCCAGGGAACTATAAAAGTGCATATGCACAATTAGGGGTAAAAAAATGGCCGGATGAAGTCCGGCTGCGCTTCAAACCAAACTCAGGTGGTGCTTGACGTCGTTCAGCACGGTAGAGGCTGCCTCTTCGTCAAGCATGATGCGCGACATCGTCAGCGCTCCTACCATGGCCGCCATCGCAAAAACCGCTTGCGACCGCGCCTGCTCTTCTCCTAGTCGGCCGAGGCTTTTTCTCATGACCTCAACCAGGTCATTGAATCCCTGTGAGGAGGCTTGGCGCGTGACCTCACCTGCCCTGACCAACTCACTTCCCATTGCCGCCAACGGACAGCCTTGCTCTTGATTGTCGCGATGGGCTTCGGAGAGGTAACTGTCGATGATCGACATAAAGCCGTCTTCTCCGCCGGCGGCCGAGGCCAGCCTGAATTTGGTGACCAATCCCTCCAGGGCGACCGTGCAGGCCTCTGCGACCAATTGGTCCTTTGATTCGAAGTGCTTGTAGAAGCCGCCTTGCGTCAGCCCCACCTTGGACATCAGCGGTACGATCCCGGTCGCTGTGATGCCATTGAGCCGGAATTCGTTCGCAGCGGTACTGACGATTTGCTGTCGTGTCAGGGCTGCATCAGCCTTCGACTTTCTCATGGTGGGTCTTTCGATATGGGTTATCGTTATTTGGATTATAGTCCTAATCCAAATTGAGTCAAGGACCAATTCATGAAAAATCGCTGTTTGCAGAAAACCGTTGCACGTAGTCCTTGGGGCTCAATCCGACCCGCCTGGTGAAAGCCTTGCGAAGTACATCGACACTGTTATAGCCACATCTGCGGGCAATGTCCTCCAGCGACTGCCCGCCAAACTCCAGCGCCCTGCTTACCGCTTCCAGGCGCACGTCCTCCACATACTTCGCAGGGGTTGTGCCGAGCTCCCGCTGGAAGGTACGGATCAACGTCCTCACGCTCATGGACATGTGGTCAGCCAGTCTTTCGACCGTCAAATCGGATTCCAGATTCTCACTGATCCACAGACACAAGGCGCCGAGGCTGGAACTGGATACTTGTTGCGATTTCAGGGAAACGCTGAATTGCGCTTGCCCGCCAGGACGCCTGAGAAACAGCACGAGGTTCTTGGCGACCTCCAGTGCGGCCTGGTCACCAAGGTCTTCTCCCACCAGGGAAAGTGCGAGGTCGATACCGGCAGAAATGCCAGCGGACGTATAGATGTTTCCGTCCTTGACCCAGATGGGTAAGGGGTCGACTTGGACCAGCGGGTAGGTGTCAGCCAACTGTCGCGCCATGCGCCAATGCGTGGTCGCTCTCCGCCCGTCCAACAGGCCTGCCTCGGCAAGGACGAAGGAACCTACGCAGATGGAACACACTCGCCTTATCGTCCGCGCGCGCTTGCGTATCCACGCTATTGCAGAGGCATCCAAGTGCCCCAAGGCTGCAAAACCCGTTGCAACAATCAGGGTGTCGATGGGCTTTCCTGACTGACGCTCTTGCGCAAGAGTTCGATGAGCCCGCAGACCAATACCGGTCTCGCTTTCCACATAGATATCCGCACTGGCGCAAACAAGTTCGACTGAATACGGTTCGGACTTCGCCGCACTGAGCCGATTGGCGTAGGCGAACACTTCAGCCGGACCAATGACGTCCAGGGCATCGACCGGAGGCAGGCCTAGAATTACCACGCGCTTTCTGGACTTCATGTTTTTCTCTCCATGCAAGGGAAAATCATTCTGGCACAAATAAACTGAAAACAGTCATTTATGCCAATCGAACGTTCCCTACAATGGGTTTTGTACATCAATCCATTTCAGGAAACCCATCATGAACAGACCCGTCACCATCGGCGGCATCACGGCACCGGACACAGAACTGACCCGTAAAGCGGCGGATCTCATCAAGAAAGTCCATAACATTTCCATGCAGCACCACTTGCACCGCTCCTGGTGGTTTTCCGATTTCATCGGCATACGACGTGGTCTGAAGTACGACCGTGAGGCGCTTTACCTGGCGTCGGTCCTACACGATCTGGGCCTGACGCAAGAGTTCTCCCGCGAAGCGCGTTTTGAGGTCGACGGCGCCGATGCGGCCAGCGAATTCCTGCTGGCAAATGCTTACCCGGAGAAAAAAGCCGAATTGGTGTGGGATGCCATCGCTCTGCATTCGAGCGCCGGCATCGCCGACCGCAAGGCGCCTGAGATTGCGCTGTTGCACTTCGGTGCGCACGTGGACGTGTTCGGTCTGCGTCTTGAGGAAATCACGCCGTCCCTGGTCGATGACACCCTGGCGCTCTATCCGCGCCTGGGCATGAAAGCTGCATTCCAGGAGGCCGTCGCCGAGGTGACCCGCAAGAAACCTCATCATGCATTGGGGACAGGCCTGGTAGACATCGGTCGCCGTCACGTTCATGGCTTCGACTGCCCGAACGTCTGCGACCTGATTGATGCCGCCCCATTCGAGAGCTGAGCAGCTCGTTGTCGGCGTGGGGGGCGCTAGTGGCCTTCCTGGCCAGCGGGTGTCACTGGACGGTCAGCTTCCCCGGTGAGCCGGGAGGCTGGCCGGCTTTCTTCCCACGTTGAAACGCTGACGATATTCCCCGGGAGACAAGCCGGTGATCCGCGTAAAGATCTTGCGAAAGGCACCGGTATCGGTGTAACCGACTTCCCAGGCAATCGTCTCGATGGGCTGGATGGTGAACTGCAAGAGCTCGCGCGCCTTGTCGACCCGCAGTCTCTGGCAGTAGTCGACCGCCGTGAAATTGGTCGCCTTCCGAAAACGCCGCAGGAAGGTGCGCTCCTCCAGTCCGGCCAATTCTGCAAGAGCCGAGATGGTCACCTCTTTGGCCCCGGTAGAGCGTATCCACTCCTGGACCTTCAGCACAGCTGCATCCCCGTGCATCAAGTTGGGCGAGAACGTACTGTAGAAACGCTGCTCGCGTGCCGGGGGATCCGCCAACATGAAATGCGCGGTCTGGCCCATGACGGTTTCCCCGAAGAATCGGTTGACCAGCCACAGGCCCAGGTCCACCCAGGCCATGACGCCGCCAGCGCTGATGATGTCGCCATCGTCGATGACCAGTTTGTCGGTATCCAGTTGCACATCGGGAAAGCGATGACGAAAGAGTTCCGCATGCGCCCAGTGCGTGGTCACGGGACGTCCGGCAAGCAATCCCGTTTCGGCAAGCAGGAATGCACCGCCGCACACAGAGCTGAGCAACGTGCCATTGCCGTGGTTCTCGCGTAACCAATCGAGGTAGGGAAGAGCCTCCGCGCGGGTAATCTGCTCGCCAAGCCGGGGCGGCAGTATCACGACCGTCAGCTGCTCAGTTGAGCCGGTGTCAGAGGCGTTCTCGTCAACTCGAACAGGAGCCTTGCCCGAAGCCTTGGAACGCCAGTGGCTGACTCGTATGAACGGCCCGCCATTTCCCTGCTGCTCGGCAGCGAACCGGTTTGCAAACGCGAAAAGGTCGCCCAGGCCGTGAATCGCTGACAGCGAGGATCCAGGATATTGGACGACGCCCACCTGAATGGAGGGGAAAACATGCATATGTCGGTATTGACCCTAAATATGTCGATATTGACACGCGACATGATGAGCAGCGGACGCCATCATGTCAACCTGTTCAAAGCAAAAGGAATGAAAATGTCCGACCAGGTATCCGCAGTTCCCGCTACCACGCCCGACTGGCATATCGCTGGAGAATGGCTTGACGTCTGCTCGTGTAACTCGCCCTGCCCTTGCACCTATGCCCAACCACCCACCGGCAACCATTGCGAAGTGTTGTGGGCCTATCGCATCAACAGCGGGCACTATGGCGGCACGCCGATGGCCGGCCTGCGCATCGTCTTGCTGGCCAATTTCACGGGCAACTTGTGGAATGGTGCGCAGCTTGATGCTGGCATCTTCCTCGATGCTCGCGCCGACGAGATCCAGCGCGACGCCCTGGTCAAGATCTTCACCGGGCAAGTCGGCGGCTGGATGGCCGAGTTTGTCCCCGCAAAGGTCCGGGACCTCCGTGCCGTGGAGTTCGCTGACATCACCGTTGATATCGAGAGCACGCTTGAACGATGGCGCGTCACCGTGGACGACCGCGTCGAAGCCAGCGGGATGCCCCTCTATGGCCCCACCTCCGATACCACCAGGCTGATGCAGAGTTTCAATCCGCCGGGAAGCGAGGTCGGCCCGACCGACGCCCCCGTGACCTGGGGCAAAAGCGTTGCCGGCCGATGGAAGGCATTTGGTTTTGACCAGAATATTCCAGCCGGCCAGGCGAGCAAGCACATTCCCTTTGATTGGCATGGACCGGACAAATCATGATGACGTCTCACACGTCCGCTCCCGCAGCCGATAGATCCAGGCGAATGTCCGCTACGGGCTGGACCATCGTCATCGTCGGCATCAGCCTGGCTGCGTGGCTCGCCACGCTCTTGTGGATGGGAGGCATGGATGAGGGGCCCGGCACGCCGCTGCATCGCTTTCCGGTGTTTCTGACAGGATGGATACTGATGCTCGTGGCAATGATGTTGCCCTCGGAACTGAACTACGTCAGTGCCTTCTACGCGATGCTGCGTGCCCGCGGTGCCGGTACCGGCGAGCGCACTGCGCGTATATCCGCTTTCCTGTCTGGCTACGGCGTCGCCTGGGTGATGTATGGCCTGGGCGCCTTCCTGCTCGATGCTGTCGTGCGCTGGCTCAAGCCCGAGGTCCTGGGTTGGCAGCGCTACGGTCCGCTGTGTGCCGGTGGCGTGCTGGTGATTGCAGGACTATTCCAGCTTACCTCGCTGAAGCACGTGTGCTTGAAAGGTTGCCGTTCACCGCTTTCATTCCTTGCGCAACACTGGCGCTCGGGCAACAAGGGTGCTCTGGCCATGGGCTTCCGTCATGGCGTGGACTGCGTCGGATGCTGCTGGGCCATGATGGGGGTGATGTTTGCCGTGGGTGCGATGAGCCTGCCCTGGATGGCGCTACTGACGCTGTTCATGTTTGCCGAAAAGGTCTTTCCCAAAGGCGAAAAGTTGACCTACCCCATCGCAATCTTCTTTGTGGTGATGGGTGCCTGGATTGCGGCCTCACCTGATACCGCGCCGATGCTCAAGAACCCGATGCTGTATGCCGGCATCTGCTTCACCCGTTAGCAGGCATCCCGCCGGACCGGCGCGCTGAACGCCGGTCTGGCATGGCCCATGGCGACTGCGTCATGAAATATCGATCTGCGGAGAAATCCTTTTACCGTGAAGAAATTTGACCTCAACGACATCATTGCTGTTCTTGAGTTGGCCAGAAGTGGCAAGAAGAGTGCCGCTGCAAGTCGACTTGGGCTCGATGCGTCGACCATTGGGCGCCGTATTTCGGCTATCGAGTCTTCGCTCGGAATCCGGATATTCGTGCGTACGGCGGCCGGTTACGAACTGACAAAGGCTGGAGAAGTCTTCGTGGCGCATGCCGAGCAGATTCACGATCGGATCAATACCATGATCGCCACCTGCGTCAGCGAAGCCTCCAGCCTGAGCGGCGTTGTTCGAGTGACTGCCGTCGACTTCCTGTTTGACTATTGGCTGGTAGATCAGCTGCCGGGACTTGCAGCCGCGCATCCACAGCTGCACTTGGAATTGATTGCATCAGACAGCAATCTTTCGTTTACCCATAGCGAAGCGGATGTGGCCCTACGCCTGTCCAAGCCGACATCAGACGCTGCGCTTCTGATGAAAAAAGTGGGAGACGTCGCATTTGCTGTCTATGGCGCAAGGGAATTTGCCGACATACCCTCCGCCAGGTGGAATGACATGCCCTGGATCAGTTACGGCGAGTCGCTATCACACACACCTGAAACAGAATGGATGGCAACCCGGGGGCTGAACATTCCCGTACGACTGCGCGTGAATAATCTAGGTACGATGATCCACGCCTGCGCGGCGGGAAATGGACTCGCGCTGTTGCCGTGGGTATTGGGTGAACAAGGAAACCTGATCCGGCTCAGCGAAAGTCCCGAATTGCACAGGGCACTCTGGCTGTTAAGCCACCGTGAGGCAGGGTCGATCGCCAGATTCAAGACGGTATCCGAATGGATCCTTGCAAATTTCAAGGCCTCCGCTGCCAACATGGCAGGTCTCACCAGCAGTTCCGGCCTGACTGCCAGAAATTGATATCGAGATACGAAGAGGTTCAGCATTTCCTGTCCCTACTTGAGAGGAGTTTTCATCTTGGACAATCACATCACTCTCTATGGCGCCCGCACGGGCAACTGCCTGCGCGCCGCAGTTGCACTGGAAGAAGCCGGTATTGCGTACTCGGTCAGGAAAATCGCCTTACGGCAAGGGGAGCACAAGGAACCGGCTTTCCTGGCCATCAACCCGCAAGGTCTGCTGCCTGCCCTGACGGTGCTCAGCGAGGGCAGAGAACAGACCCTACTCACGCAGTCCAATGCCATCATGTTCTACGCTGCAGAGAGGGCCAGCGATCCGACTCTTGTCGGTGCCGACCTCCACGCAAGGGCGAGAACCTGGGAGCGTTTCTTCTTTTTCCTGACCGAGGTCATTTCGCCAAGCGTGGCGGGCTTCAAGCTTGTGGGTGAGGGTCTCACTGCGGGGACAAGATATTTTCACAGGTCGATCGTAGCCAACCTGTCGCTTGCCGATAGCTTCGTGGAATCCAGTGAATATATGGCCGGCCATCGTTTCTCCCTGGCCGATATCGCTGCGTTCACCATCACAGCGGCGCATAAGGAAAAGCTTGACTGGTCCGAACTACCCAATCTGAGCGACTGGTTCAATCGGGTCGCCGCCAGGCCTGCCGTTCAACGAGGCATGTCCGCGTTCGATTAGTCCTTCGTCTCATCCTGCAGGGCTGCGATGCGTTACAGCTCTCTGGCCGATGTATTACGTCTTAACCGCGTCCACGCGACGACGTAGACGCCAGCTTCAGCAAGACCGGATTGAACTGCGCTCCACACCCGACTCATGGCGCGATTGGCAGAATTCGAGGGCACTCTGTCATTTACGCCGCCAGGGTGAAAACCTAACATTCGATGTGCAAACGGTGGCACATGCCTCGGTTTCACTGTCCGGTCCTTACTAATTTTTGGAGTAAAAAATGACGACGAAATACAGCGAATATGAATTCCGGACCCAGCCCTGGTTCGACCAGGATAACTTCGAGGGATTCAACGCCTATATCCCGATGAAGACGATGGTCATTCACTGCTTCGACCCTCGCGCATCCGACATTCCACAGGCGATTGCCGCTCACTTCCCGGACGAAGTCTATCCTGGTGAAAACATCCTCGATGCAGACGGCAATCGCATCGGTCACACCCGCACCTTGTTCGCCGTGTCCAATGCCGGCGGACGTGCATTCTCGGCACTGCAATCGGTCGCCACGATGGAATATCTTTTCCACGTGAAGAACGTCATCGTGGTCCACCACTCCTTCTGCGGCGCGACGGGCTTCCGTCCTGATCAATTGCATGATCATTTCCACCATCATCATCACGCTGATCTCGCAGCTGTCATCGAAAAGGGCAGCGAAGCCATCCTGAATTTCGAAGAATCGGTGAAGCACGATATTGCGCTGCTACGCAATAGCCCTGCCGTGCCGAAGAACGTCAATTTGTATGGTTTCTTCTACGAGATGAATAGCGGCAAGCTGACTGAAATTGCACGGGACATCCCGGCCGTCTGATTGGATTTCCGACGCCGGCATCCTGTCGGCGCCCCGGGTCCCGTGTGCTGTGCAATTCGCCTTGCACAGGGCCGCATTTCGTGAATCCCAACTTGTCTCGGTGTGCCAATCCATGGTGCAACGAGCATGAGGCAGCTGCCAGCCAAAACACCATGCGAACGCCACGAAAAGTCGTCATTGTGGTCCATGACCAAGCCAAATTGCTGGACGTCGCAGGTCCTCTGCAAGTCTTCAACGACGCGCAACATGACGATGGCGCGCGCGTCTATGAAACCATCCTGGCCTCCGAGCAAGGCGGTCCGATTGCCACTGACGCGGGGATGGTCCTGGCCTCGCAGAGGCTGGAAGATGTACTGGAAGCCGAGATGGATACGCTGCTCGTCACAGGAGGAGACCCCGCGTTCATTCCCGCAGCGACGGCTTCATTGCGAACGCGACTCGAAAAATACCTGCCGCGGCCGAGAAGACTTGGCTCCGTTTGCGTTGGCGCTTTCATCCTGGCGGAGCTTGGGGTATTGGATGGCAGGGAGGCCACCACGCACTGGGGCGCGTCCGGGAAGCTCCAGAAAGACTATCCCGCAGTGATCGTCAAGCCGGACGCGATTTTCATCAAATCAGGCCAGATCTGGACTTCCGCAGGGGTCTCCGCCGGGATCGACATGGCGTTGGCCATGGTCGCCGAAGACATAGGCCATATCGCCGCTCTTACCCTGGCACGCAAGCTTGTATTGTTCCTCAAGCGAGGCGGTGGTCAGTCGCAATTCAGTGTGGAACTGCGCGCGCAAATCAATGACAGACGCGGCAGATTTGGAGACCTTCATGCCTGGATTCGTCAGAATCTCGGTCAAGAGATCTCAGTGCCGGTATTGGCCTCGGTAGCCAAGATGAGCGAACGCAATTTCGCACGCGTCTATCGGCGAGAAACGGGAGAAAGCCCTGCGCAAGCAGTAGAACAGATGCGGGTCGAGGCCGCGCGCCGCTTGCTGGAATCAACCCCCGATACGGTCCAGAGCATCGCCTGCCAGACGGGATTCTTTGACGATGAACGTATGCGTCGCGCTTTCCTCAAGAGCCATGGCATATCGCCCCAGGACTATCGAAGCAGGTTTAGTGAAATCGCCGATCAGTAAAGAAGGCTGATCGGCCCTGCCCTGCTCTACCCTGCACCGACGTCGGCTTCGCCGCCCGCATGATGCAAACGCCATCGAGGCAGATTGGCAGAATTCGAGGTGTACATGTCATTGAAGCCATGCCTGCCTGACCCTACCATGGCTATGCGCCGTCTAAATTCACGTCTCCTGGAGGACACCATCATGATCGCAGGCATCAGCATTCCGAACACACCCATCGCACGTCAGGCAGACGAACTCGCCCGAAGTGTTTCCAACGACGTGCTGTACAACCATGTCATGCGCTGTTACTTCTTCGGGATGCTGTTCGCGAAGAAGGAAGGAAGCGAAGTCGACGCCGAGCTGATGTTCCTGTCGGCCGTGTTGCATGACCTGGGCCTCACTGACCACGCGCCTGGACCGCATCGCTTCGAGATCGAGGGCGCGCTCGTTGCACGTGCCTTCCTGGTCGGCAAAGGCGTCTCGCCCGAGCGCGCCCAGAATGTCTGGGACAACATTGCACTCCATACCTGGGACATGAACCACTTCCGCGGCGACACCAGCCGTCTGATGCAACTGGGGCTGGCCTATGACGTCTCCGGCGTCCAGGGCATAGAGCTTGAGGCCAATGATGTCGCTGAAGTCCTGAAGCACTACCCTCGCCTGCACTTCAAACGCGAATTCAACGACATGCTCAATCATGAATACGATACCAAGCAACCCTATCCCCATTGGTTCCATATCTGCTCCCGGGTTGCGCACAACCGTGAACCGCTGACGATTGTCGATGCACCCACCGTATTGGGCTGGGCGCCCTTCGACGAATGACAGAGGCTGGCTTGACCAGCCGGCGTGTCAGGCAGAGCGACAGCGGCGCTGCAGGCAAATGAGACGAATCAGATCATGCAATGTACCAATTCGTCTCCATGACTCTTTATCGTAGAAGCTCACCACACCTAACGGAGCTTACACATGGAATCCCTCAATACCCCTGCCTCTGCCGACCCCTATGCCGCGCCAGAAAATCCACTGCTGCCGGCATCGACCTTCGAGTGGGATTCGAGCCGCACGGCACTGGTGGTCATCGATCCCCAGATCGACTTCATGAGCCCCAAAGGCTCTTCCTGGCCGCTGGTGGGCGAAAGCGTCACCGAGCAAAAGCTGGTGCCCCACCTGCTGGAGTTGTTCGCGGCTACCAAGAAGGCCGGTATCACCGTCGCCATTTCCCCGCACTACTACTACCCGCATGACCACAAGTGGGAATTCTCGGCGCCCATCGAGGCAGCACAGCATCAGTTGCGCATGTTCGAACGGCCAGGCGCGCTGACGACGGAAGGTTTTCGTGATTCGGGGGCAGACTTCATGCCCGAGTTCAAGCAATACATCGAAGACAATGAGACCATCATTGCCGCACCTCATAAACTCTACGGACCGCAAAGCAATGACCTGATGTTGCAACTCCGCAAGCTGCGCGTCGAGAAGATCCTTCTCGCCGGCATGGCTTCCAATCTGTGCGTGGAATCGCACCTGCGGGAGTTCCTGGAGCGGGGTTTCGAGGTCGTGGTGGTCCGCGATGCGGTAGCCGGACCCAAGCTTCCGGATGGCGATGGTTACCATAGCGCCTTGATCAACTTCCGCTACATCGCCAATGCCGTCATGACGACGGACGAAGTGATCAAGCATATTGAAAAGCAATAGGAAACCGCCATGCCATTGAGTCTTGATCAAGCGCTTGGACAAATCGACATCGTATCCTCGGCATTTAGAAAAATTGAAGGTGCTGAAGATGTCATTGCGTCTGCCGCGCCTGGTCAAGCTCATTTCGTTGCGGTGCTCGCTGGAGAGGGTGAGCTATGCGGCCCGGACGGGCCGCTCCAGGTGAGTGCCGGGCAATTGCTGCTCCTGCGCAGTCCGCTCACACATCAATACCGACCTGGCCTGGTACTGGCGCATGGCCTGCTCGGCGCTACGCTCCTCGACGGCCGCTCGCTGTTCGACTTCCTTGACTTGCCCCATATCCTCAATGCCGCCAACACGGAACTTTTCAACGGCGCCATCCCGGAACTGCTGCGAGAGAGTGCTTTCGGTGGTCCCGGCTCATCGGCCATCATCACTTGCCTGGCACGACGCCTGGTGACGGTGTTGGTGCGCGACGCGTGGCCTGCAGCTGACGAAGTCGAGTCCACTAATGTAGCGTCCCGTCAGACGCGCTTGGCTAAAATCGTCGACTTGATGACAAAGGATCCCGGGAGAGACTACACGTTGGAGGGACTGGCCAGCGCCGCGGCGATGAGTCGTACGCACTTCCATCGGGAATTCGTCGCTCTCTACGGAAGCTCCCCTCTTACCCTGTTACGCGCACTGCGCATCAAACGTGCAGAAGAACTGTTGAGCAAAACCGAGATGCCGATAAAGACCATTACCGCACGCCTGGGTTATCGCAGCCGCAGTCACTTCTGCAAGATTTTCAAGGAGTCATCCGGGATGAATCCTGAGCATTTCCGCGCCCGGCATAGGGGGACTGACGGCATGGCGGCTTGATTTGCAGCCAATAGGCATGGAGTCCGGCTACCCAACATGGTTGACCGGGTTTCGCAATCGCTACCGGCGATGTCGAATTTGATACCGGCCCATGTAGATTGTCGCTATGCTGTAAGGCTGCTCTTGTATAGTCAGTGTCCAGCTCACTCTACCGCAGCCTCTATTTGGACTTGGTCATGCGCGATTCCTCCGCCCCTTCAAAAGCCACGTTGAAGCGACGCAACATCGTCATTGCGCTCCACGATAAGGCAAAGTTGCTCGACGTGACCGGCCCGCTGCAAGTGTTCAACGACGCAAAACTTCCCGACAACAGTCCTGCCTATGAGGTTTTCCTCGCGTCGGCGCATGGGGGGCAGATCACGACCGATTCGTGCGTGAGCATCCCCTCGCATCGTCTCGACGAAGTCATGGACAATGATGTGGATACGCTACTCGTCGTTGGTGGTGACCCTGCGCTGATTCCTGCAGAAACCGCATCGTTGCGCAGCTGTCTTCAACACTACGTTGAGCGCCCTCGCAGAGTGGGTTCGATCTGCGTTGCGGCATTCATTCTTGCCGAGTTGGGTGTTCTTGACGGACAACAGGCTGCCACCCACTGGGGCGTCTGCGACAAGCTGCAGCGTGAATATCCTGCCGTCACGGTGATGCCCGATGCGATATTCGTGAAATCGGGGCGGGTCTGGACTTCGGCAGGTGTTTCAGCGGGAATTGATATGGCATTGACCATGGTTGAGGAGGACATCGGCCATGCAGCTGCACTTTCCATCGCCAGACAGCTTGTTCTTTTCCTCAAGCGTGGTAGCGGGCAATCTCAGTTCAGCGTTGAATTACGCAGGCAGGTCAATGACGCACGCGGCAGGTTTGAAAACCTGCATCACTGGATACGTCAAAATCTGGGAGGAGACTTGTCGGTCGAGGCCATGGCCTCGGTGGCGAACATGAGCCCACGAAATTTTGCGCGGGTATACCGGCAGGAGACCGGCGAAAGCCCTGCACACGCTGTGGAACAAATCCGCGTCGACGTCGCCAGGCGCCTTCTCGAATCGACACTGGATTCCATCCAGACCGTTGCACACCACGTCGGCTTCGGAGACGATGAACGAATGCGTCGCGCATTTCTGAAGGCTTATGGCATGCCGCCGCTGGACTACCGAACCAGGTTCGGACGTATGCAAGATTAATTTGGCATCAATGATGTCCTCGACCGGGATTGGTCTGGCGGACAATGACGGCAAAACAGCCATCCTCATGATGCAAACTTTGTCCAAGAGTAATCCAGGCAATCCAATGCTCTCGGGCAACCTGGCCTGGCGCGGCTAGCGGCAATGGCCCCACGCGCCTTGTCCTTGCTTGGAATCTCGATAAATTGTTGGTTCTAAAGCGAACTTTTGCAAAGATCCTTGACGCGCGCGTTGATCAAGAGTCGTTAAATCGTTAATATTAGGCCCACAAAGTTGAAGAAATTATAAGTCGACACGCACGTGTCGGCCGCCAACTGAGCGTCCAACCGGGCGTACACCAGCCCGAGGACGTCCACTCATAGGGGTACCCAGTGATGACAGCGTTCCCGGAGTTTAAGAATCCTGAGGGTAGAGCGGACTTATCCCCATCGGGCGCTCGGGATTTTGATGAGCGCGAGAATATGACGCCCTCACAATTAGAGGACGTAATCGTGAATAGCGATTCGTATGGAATACGCCTGACCGACACGGCGGCCGGGCGCAGTTCGGCAAGCATGCTGATCAACAAGATGTACGCCTGGCGCGGCTATCCCGGCACCCACCAGCTCACTGATGACCCCAATCGCATTACCCTGACTGCCACGGACAAGGGTGAGACAGTGGGTACGCTCACCATCGGCATAGACTCGTCGATCGGCCTGATGGCCGATCAGATTTTCAAGGAGGAGCTGGACGTCCACCGCCGTCGCGGTGCCCGCCTCTGCGAATTCACCAAGTTCGCCTTCGATCCCTCGGTGCGCTCGAAAAACGCGCTCGCCAATCTGTTCCACCTGGCTGTGATCTATGCCCGCAACATCTACGATTGCACCGACATCGTGATCGAGGTCAATCCGCGCCATCGTCGTTTCTATGAGCGCATGCTGGGTTTCGTGCAGGAAGGCGAACTGAAGATCAACCCGCGCGTCAATGCGCCGGCCTACCTGCTGCGCGTGAACTTCGAGTACGTGACCAAGCAGATCGAGAAATACGGCGGTACCTTCGATGCCGAGGGCGGCACCACCGAACGCTCCTTCTACCCCTATTTCTTCTCTCCGCGCGAGGAGTACGGCATCATCAATCGCCTCATGCGCATGGACGAACTGCACGCTGCCTGACTTCCTCAACCTCTCTTACCCCCTCCCGCATCGATGAGCCTCTCTTTTAGCTATGAAAAGGCGTTCTCACGCAATATCGGCTGGGTGACCCCGCAGGAGCAGCAAATCCTGCGCAGCAAACGGGTGGCCATCGCGGGCGGTGGCGGCGTAGGCGGAGTCCACCTGCTGACCCTGGCGCGCTTGGGCATTACCAAATTCCACATCGCCGACTTCGATACCTTCGACATCCACAACTTCAACCGCCAGGTCGGCGCGATGATGTCGACCGTGGACCAGCCCAAGTCCGAAGTGCTGGCGCGCATGGCGCGCGACATCAATCCCGAGGTCGAGATCAAGGTCTTCCCCGAGGGCGTCAATGCGGGCAATCTGCGCGAATTCCTGGCGGGGGTCGACCTGTATGTGGATGCCCTGGACTTCTTCGCCTTCGATGCGCGTCAGCAGACCTTCGCCATGTGCGCCGAGCTCCGCATCCCGGCGACCACCGCAGCCCCGCTGGGCATGGGAGCGGCCCTGCTCAACTTCTTGCCGGGCGGGATGAGTTTCGAAGAATATTTTCAATGGGGCAAGCTGCCCGAGCTGGACAAGGCGATCCGCTTCGTCGTGGGCCTGGCCCCCGCCGGCCTGCACCGCCCCTACCTGGTGGTGCCGGAGGCGGTAAACTTTGCCGAGCGCCGCGGCCCGTCGACCATGATGGCCTGCCAGTTGTGCGCGGGAGTGGTGGGCACCGAGGCCTTGAAGATCCTGCTCGGGCGCGGCAAGGTCCTGGCCGCGCCGCATGGTGTCCAGTTCGACGCCTATCGCAACAAGCTGGTACGCACCTGGCGTCCCGGCGGCAACCGCCATCCCCTGCACCGCCTGATGATTGCCATCGCCGGCAAGCAGATGCGTAGCGCGCTGGCCGGCGCCGGACCGGCAGCGGCAGCGGCTGCGGCGCGTAGCGAGGCTGCCAAGGTGGACATCCCGCCCTCCATCTACCGCATCCTCGATCTGGCGCGCTGGGCGCCCAGTGGCGACAACACCCAGTGCTGGCGCTTCGAGGTGGTGGCGCCCGACCACCTGGTGGTCCACGCCTACGACACCCGCGCCGACACCGTCTACGACCTCGATGGTCATCCGAGCCAGATCTCCGTGGGCGCCCTGCTGGAAACCATCACCATCGCAGCCAGCGCCCAGGGCTTGCGCACGGCCTGCACGCGGCGCCCGGACAGCCCGGTCGAAAAGCCCCTGTTCGATCTCCGTTTCACGCACGATCCCGATCTCGCGCCCAGCCCTCTGCTGGATGCCATCGAGAAGCGCAGCGTGCAGCGACGTCCGATGCATACCCGCCCCTTGCGCGAGGACGAAAAGAAGGCCCTGGAGGCTGCCGTGGGCCCAGACTACACGATCGACTGGATCGAGGGTTTCGGCCCCAAGCTCAAGACGGCGTGGCTGATGTTCAACAATGCCAAGCTGCGCCTGACCATGCCCGAGGCATACGAGGTGCATCGCCGCATCATCCACTGGAACGCCAGCCGCAGTCCCGACAAGGTGCCGGACCAGGCCCTGGGCGTCGACAACATGACCCTCAAGCTGATGAAATGGGCGATGGTGAGCTGGGACCGCTTGTCGACCATGAATGCGCTGATGGGGACCTGGGCTCCGCGCCTGCAGATGGATCTGGTGCCGGGCCTGGCCTGCGCCGCCCACTTCGTGCTCAAGGCCCGGCGTGCGCCGCAGGGCATCGACGACTATGTGGAGGCCGGTCGCGCCGTGCAGCGCTTCTGGCTGACCGTGACCCGGCTGGGCCTGGTCATGCAGCCGGAACTGACACCCCTGATCTTTTCCAGGTACGTCCGCGAGGGCCGTTCCTTCACCCGCTTGCCGGCCCTGCAGGAGCGCGCGCGCCGGCTTGAACAGGATGCCTCGGCCCTGATCTTCAAGGACCAGCTATCCCCCGTCTACATGGGCCGGCTGGGTGCCGGCCCGACCCCCACAGCCCGCTCGGTGCGACTGCCGGTGGAACAGCTGCTTTACCGGCCGCAGACGGATACCCCGCCTTGATCCCTTAATCCCTTAATCCAGCAGGGAGCAGCTCATGCCACCCATGCGGAAGTGGCGGATCAGGTCGGTGATGTCGGCCTTGTGCCACTCCGGCAGGTTGCGCTTGAGCGTGGCCAATTGCGCCTTCAATTCCGGCGCCTCACCGCGTCGCGGTGCACTCTTGAGTGCCATCATGAACTTGAGCAGGCCGGTCGAATACAGGCGGGCCCGCCCTGCCAGCGGCTTGACGGCCTCGCGGAAGTCTTCCGGGTAGAAGGCCGCGCGCAGCGAGTTGTAGTAATCCTCGGTGAAGAGCGCCGGTTGCCGGTCCGCGTACTGGTAGGCGAAATAGTTGATCGAGCGCTCCGCCTTGAGGTGGCCGAAATCGACCATGTACACGCCCCCGTCCGGCTTGAGGATACGTGCTACCTCGGCATAGGTCTGGCGCAGCATGCTGACCGTGGGCAGGTGATGCAGGGCCATGGTCGACATCACGGCATCCACCGAAGCGTTTGCAAATGAACCGAGGTCGGTGATGTCGCCATGACGGAATTCGACGTTCTCCAGGCGCATGCTGGCCACCAGTGCGCGCGCGTTCTCCAGCATCGGTTCGGACAGGTCGACCCCGATAAAGCGGATATCGGGGTTCAGCCGCGCCACCATGGCCAACTGATTGGCCGGTCCGCAGGCCAGGTCGACCACCGTATCGCCCGGTCGGATCACTTCGCAGATGTTGGCGCAGTGGAACAGATAGACCGGTGCCATCACGGCATGCTCGCGTCCGGCCTCGACATAGGCGGCAACATTGTCGGGATCGTCCATCACAAGGTCGGGTTCGGTGAGCCGTGGGCTCTTCTCGCGCGAGAAAATCTCACGCACTACTGTTCCTAACAATTGTGCATTTGGCATGGTATTGATTCCCAATGAATGAATAGGTGCAATTTCATCTTGTCGACTTTCCTTACACTTCTAGCCAAAAACCCAAGATTCCATCGTGAAAATTTCAGTAAGTAATTGATTTTAAATCGGAAAAAATCATTGGCATGTTGATTGCTTATTACGATGCGTCGTCGTTAAACATGCTGCTACTCAAACGGTAAGAAGAGTTTAATGTTTAATCGGCACTTTATCGCGGGATAAAGTAAATTTTGGCAAGGGCTGTCGCAGCGCTAAATGCCTTGATTGGGTTGTTTTTCAAATCCGATTCTCGAGTCTCACGTATTTGCGTCCTCATCTGGAGATTAATATGATCAGTTCTAAGACTCTGCGCTCCCTCACCGTCGGCGCTGTCATGACTGTGGCAGCCGCTGCGGCTCACGCCCTCCCGACCTTCACCGTCAATCCGAACAGCAACGGCCTGGCGACGCAAGGCACTCCCTTCACCGCGGACGCGTTGAATGGTGTGTCGTCGGCCCGCATCAGCTACACCGGCAACGGCAGCACCTTCACCTACACCGGTGTCGGTTATATTGACTTCACCGCCTTCAGCCTGAACGATACGGGTATCAGTACAGTCATCACCCGTGCCAACTTCGACTACGGCATCTACGCCACCTTCACCCAGAACTTCACTTGCGGTTCCTTCCTGGCACCGGGGGTGAGCTGCACGGTCTCCTCGATCACGCTGAACCTGTGGGCTGACCCGGGTAATGACAACCATTACAACAAGGCCACCGTCAGCAGCGACGCTTCGGTGACCACGGTGGGCAGCCAGGTGCTGCTGGGTACGGTCAACCAGGTGATTGCGGGTGCTGCCGGTATCGATGCGCTGGGTGGCGCGTTCCAGAACATCAACACCAACTTCGCGCTGACTGCCGCTGGCCAGCTGTTCTTCACCTCGCCCAATCCGTTCTACCAGTTCGCCTTCAGCGCCTTCAACAACACCTCGCAAGGCCTGACTTGCAACGGCAACACTGATCCGAGCACCGGCGGTACCGCCAACGGTTGCGCTGGCAAGTTCACTGCGCTGGCGATCAACAACGAATCCGGTATCACCGACTTCAACAACATCCCGGAACCGGCTTCGCTGGCCATCTTCGGTGCTGGCCTGCTGGGCCTGGCAGGTCTGCGTCGCCGCAAGTCCTGATTCCCGACAGTCGTTCCAGCCTTGCCTGACGGCCCGGTCGCTTGCGCGACCGGGCCGTTGTCATTGGTGCTGTCCGCCTCAGGAGAGCATCCTTTCCGTTGCCACGCCAATCCAGGGGTCATCTGCGCCGCGGTTGGCGCCATCATGCGGGTGTACTTGACGAACCTCGCCCTGTTCTGCGAAATTGCCGTGTGGAATCTTCTCTCGATGAAGATTGATCCATTCAATTATCAATATGGCAATGTCAGCTGGCCAGCGTATTGGCGCGGCATCAAAGGAATGGCGCATGGGGACGACAAGAGCAGACAACCGGGCCGCCCGATTCGGATGGGGGCGCATGGCGCTCGCCCTGGGTCTGCTGTTGATGCAGTACCACGTGTGTGCACAGGAAAGCAGGGACAGGCAGGCCGCCATCGTCAAGGTGTTGCACGGCAATGTGCAGACTCAACGTGATGGCAAGATGATTCCCCTGGCCATTGGCGAACGCCTCTATGAGGGGGACCGCATCGTCACCGCCGCCGCCAGTTCGGTCGGCTTCACATTGCGCGACGACACCCTGATCTCGCTGGGCCCGAACAGCCAGTTCGTGCTCGAACAGTTCGCCTTCAACGCCAAAACGGATGAAGGCAGCATCGCCGTGCGCCTTGCCAGAGGCACGCTGCGCTACGTCTCCGGCCTGATCGGCAAGCATGCGCCGGAGCGCCAGCAATTCTCCACGCCCACGGCGACCATCGGCATCCGGGGTACTGACTTCATCGTCGAGGTGGTCGATGAATAAGTACGTGATCTCCCTGGTCGTGGCCCTGGCCGGCTGCGCCGGTCCCAGCGAACGGTTCCTGTTGTTGCCGCAAGCCGATGGTTCGGCCAGCAGCATCGTGGTCAAGACCGCCACGGGCCAAACCGCTCTGGACACACCCTATGCCTCGGTGGAAACGTCCCGGGGCAAGATCGACAAGCCCCAGATCCTGACCAAGCCCGAGGTCGAAAAACGTTATGCCGACGTCCTCGGAAGCCTGCCCGCGCGTCCGCGCAGTTACGACCTGTTGTTCGAGTTGGGGACGGATCGCCTGACCCCCGCCTCGCAGGAATTTCTGAAGAAGGCGATTGCCGAGATCAGGGACTTTCCCGCGGGCGAATTCGTCCTGATCGGACACGCGGACAATATCGGCAGTGATGCCACCAACGATGCACTGTCGCTTCGCCGCGCCCGCTTGATCGAGCGCGAACTGCAGCGTGCGGACGTCAAGGCCTTGAGCATCGAAGTCATCGGCAAGGGCGCACGCGATCCACGTGTGGCGCAGAAGCGCGGCGTGGCCGAGCCGCGCAACCGCTTTGTCGAAATCAAGATCCGATGAAGCGTGTGGATGGCTGGTGGCCGTCAGCGCGGCAACTGCTCCAGCTCGGGCCTGGCCAGGTACAGCACCTGGTAAGCCACACCGGCGTCATGATCCAGCTCGGACTCCGAGAGCAGGATACGGCTTACGCGCCATTGCTGGACATCCACGCCGACCGCCCCGGCGACGATGGCCGGCAGCGTCACCTGGGCCTGGTTGCGTGCGGTTTCCTCCGCCAGGACGGCGGCCAGGTCGGCGTCACGGGCGATGTCAATATCCTGGCGATAGGCGAAGCGCGCCACATTGCCGTTGCCACGGCGGGCGTCCAGCGCCAGCCGGGTCTGGATCTCGGGCCTACCGAAGCTGTCGGTCACCGAACGGAAACGGCTGCCCACGAACTGGGTCAGCGCCTGTGCGTGCCGCCACAGGTAGAGCGAGGAATAACTGTGTCCGCTGGCGCCGTGGCGTCCTGACACACGAAGGAGAAAGGCCTTGAAGTAGAGATCGCGGGTGTCGTCCCAGAGCTGGCCGCGCTGGGCAGCCCTGGAGCGGATGCGTTCAAGGTCATAGTCGGCGGGGAGGCGATGTTCGTAGTGGGCAATGATCATGATGGCGATGGGTAGGTAGATGGTTGACAAGGCGGCTGGCCGTCACGTGGATGAGGCCAGCCTGTTGACACCATAGTCTTGTGCGATCGCCGGGGGCAGATACAGAGCCGCCGATTTCGATGCGCAACTCATCGCCGCACGTCTTATGCATAGGGCGCATAAGGCGCGCAGCGCCATGGCCTGCCGTCCTGGAAGATTGTTCGGGCTGCCTGAGACGGCCTGTTTCAGGCTTGCATACGGGCAAGTTGGGCAAGTTGGGCGCCCACTGAAGCGTTGATCTCATCCTATCCTCCCAAAGTGATATCCTTGACAGTCTATCGGCGCCGTGGCGCACCGATGCCTTACTTAACCAGACACAGCTTGCAATGACTACCCAGAACTTCTTCTCGACGCAACATTCCATCCAAGTCGCCACCGATGTGCGCGAAGCGGCCATGCAGAATCCCGGCTTCGGCAGCGTCTTCTCGGCCAACATGGCATCGGCCCGCTACACCACCGCCGACGGTTGGCATGATGGCAAGATCGTCCCCTACGCGCCGCTGAGCATCGCCCCCAGCGCCCTGGTGTTCCACTATGCGCAGGAGATCTTCGAAGGCCTGAAGGTCTACAGCCTGGAAGATGGCGGCTTCTCGCTGTTCCGTCCGGACGCCAATGCCCGCCGCTTCGTCAAGTCGGCCGGGCGCCTGGCGATGGCCCCGCTGCCGGTGGAATTGTTCCTGGAATCGGTCGAGAAGCTGGCCAAGACCGACAAGGACTGGATCCCCAAGGCACGTGGTTCCTCGCTCTACCTGCGTCCGGTGATGTTTGCCAGCCAGGCCGCGCTGGGCGTGAAGCCGGGTTCGGAATATGCCTACTACGTGCTGGCCTGCCCGGTGGGTGACTACTTCAAGGATGGCAACTCCGGCATCTCGCTGTGGGTGTCCGAGAATTACTCGCGCGCCGGCATCGGCGGCACCGGTGAAGCCAAGTGCGGCGGCAACTACGCCGCCAGCCTGGCCGCGCAAGCTGAAGCCCAGCGCCAGGGCTGCGACCAGGTGGTGTTCCTGGACAGCCGCGACAAGACCTGGGTGGAAGAACTGGGTGGCATGAACATCTTCTTCGTCTTCAAGGATGGCACTATCCAGACCCCGCCGCTGGGCGGCACCATCCTGCCCGGCGTGACCCGTGACTCGCTGCTGACCCTGGCCCGGAGCCTGGGCATCGAAGCCCGCGAAGAGCCTTATTCGATCGAGCAATGGGAAGCGGACGCCCGCAGCGGCAAGCTCACCGAAGTGTTCGCCTGCGGCACCGCTGCCGTGATCACCCCGATCCGTCACATCAAGCGCGCCAATTCCGAGTTCACCATCGGAGCAGGCCAGGCGGGCAAGACCACCCTGCTGCTCAAGAATGCCCTGCTGGACATCCAGCAAGGCCGCGCCGAAGACAAGTTCGGCTGGGTCAAGCGCCTGGGCTAAGGGCCCGTATCATCCTGGGGGGGGCCGGCCGCTATTGCCGGGCCGCCCATTCAAAGCCGTCCACCTGGGCGTAACGCAGTTCAGTTAAGAGAAAATCGCCGCTCCAGAGTCATCTGGAGCGGCGATTTTGCTTAATGTCGAGCCGGACAAGCACGCTCCTGCCTAAGACGTCCGCGGCATCAAGCGGACACGCTATGCGCGCGACGCACAAGCTAAGACGAAAAACGCAGTTTGGCCCGCCCCCGCCTGCCCCTATGATGTCTGCATCCCATCAACAGCGATGCTACTCATACAGGACACGCCCTCATGTCTGCCTTCCCAGCCGAACTGCTGCAACGTATCGCCGATGGCGCCGCCCAGCGCGATGCCCAGCGCGAGCAACCCTTCGCCCTCATCAACGAGATCAAGTCCACCGGCTTCGGTGCGCGTCGCCTGGCAGCCCACTACGGTGGCGGCGGCGCCAGCCTGGTCGAGACCCTGGATGCGGCCATCACCCTGGCGCAGGCCGATCCCAACATCGCCCATATCTGGCGCAATCACCATGTGGCGCTGGAGCGCGTGCTCAATACTCCCTCGCAGCACCCGGCACTGCGCCATCTGCGCCAACAGGTCGCCGCTGGCGCACTCATCGGCGCGGCCCATACCGAACTGGGACATGACCAGATCGGTGGCGCCGGCCCGCTGTCCACGCGCCTGGAGCGCCAGGGCGATCACTATGTGGTCAACGGACAGAAGTTCTATTCGACCGGCTCGCTCTTTGCGGACTGGCTGCACATCACCGTCTCTGCAGAAGACGGCGCGCGCGCCATCGTGCTGCTGCCCCGCGACAGGGAAGGCATCAAGACCGTGGACGACTGGTTCGGCATGGGGCAACGCCTCACTGGCAGCGGCACGACCTTGCTGGAGAACGTACTGGTGAAGGCCGACGAAGTCCTGCTGCCCCATGAGGTGCCGGTACGACAGGCCGTGTTCGGCTCGACCATCGCGCAACTGTTCCTGACCGGCGTCATTGCCGGCGTGGTCAGTGCCATTGCGCGTGATTCCGCAGCCCTGCTGGGCAAGCGCAAGCGTAACTTCTACTACGCCCCGACGGCAGCGGCCTCGCAAGATCCCATCCTGCTGGCGGCCCTGGGCGAACGCGAGGCCGATGCCTTCGCCACGCGTGCCATCGTGCTGGCCGCGGCCGAACAAGCCGACCGCGCCTATGCGGCCTTGCAGGCCGAGGCCCCCGATGTCGACGACCAGGTCCAGGAGGCAGCTGCTGCGGCCGCCAAGGCCAAGGTCACGGTGGATCGCATCGCCCATCACGCCGCCACGGCCCTGTTCGACATCGCCGGTGCCTCGGCCACCCTGTCCCACCTGAACCTGGATCGCCATTGGCGCAACATCCGCACCGTGTCGACCCACAACCATACCAGCCACAAGGCCTATGCCCTGGGCAACCTGAGCGTGAACCAGGTACGGCTGCCTACCCTGGGCTTCTTCTAGGCAAATGCGGTCGGATAGCGTCAGCATATTTAATTCTTTCAAATCAGCCTGATCCCAGTAGAATTGGTAAAAAACTAATTCACTCTGCACTCAGGCGGTATGAAGACCCTGGCAAACTACCTGACAGCAAACCGATCTGTTCGTGCTGGCGGCCTCGCTGTCAGGGCAGCTGCTGAGGTACGCCCGATGCAGCTGTGGAGCCTGTTGCTGGTCCTGCTGGTGTCGCTGTGCCTGCTGGCACAGGCGCACGCCGCCCAGCGCGAGCTGAAGGTCGGCGTCTACCAGAATCCCCCCAAGATCTTCTTCGATCCCGCCGGCCAGGCCAGCGGGATCCACATCGACCTGCTGCGCCAGGTGGCCGACCACGAGGGCTGGCAGCTGCGTTTCGTCCCCTGTGATTGGCAAGCCTGCCTGCGCGGCGTGCAGTCCGGGTTGATCGACCTGCTGCCCGACGTGGCCTATTCGGAGGAGCGCGACAAGCTCTTCCAGTTCTCTACCGTTCCGGCGCTGTATGGCTGGTCCATCCTGTATCGCAATTCACGGGTCACGATCCAGTCGGTGTTCGACCTCAAGGGCAAGAAGATCGGCGTGCTGGGCAACTCGGTGCAGTCGAGCTACTTCCGTAATCTGATGGAAAGCTCCGGGATCCAGGTCAGCCTGGTCACCCTGCAGGACCTGGAAACGGGTTTTCGCATGGCCGCGGCCGGCCAGATCGATGGCGTGATCGCCAGCCAGCAAGTCGGCGACATGCTGGCTGACCGTCACCGCCTGTCTGCTACCAATATCGTGTTCCAGCCGGTGAAGTTGTACTTCGTCAGTGCCAAAGGCCATGACCTGGACATACTGGCCACCATCGACCGTTACCTGACGCGGTGGCAAGCCGATCCCAGGTCGATCTACTACCAGATCCTGGGCAAATGGGCGCCGGTCAACACCGGCATCCCGCCCTATGTGTGGTGGCTGCTGGGGGGCGCATTGAGTCTGTTGACTTGCGCCAGCCTGATGGCGTTCTACCTGCGTCGGGAGGTGGCCCGTCGCACGGACAAGCTGATGCAAAGCGAAGCCTCCCTGCGCATCGCCGCTACCGCCTTTCATTCGGCCGAGGCGATCTGGGTCATGGATGCCCAGCGCCGGGTACTGGAAGTCAATGCCGCCTTCACCGAGCTGACCGGCTACCACCTGGAGGATCTCGCCGGCCAGGCCATGCCGCCCTGCCGGCAGGAAAACTCGTCCCTGGACTTCCGGCCCCAGCTCTGGGAGCTGTTGCATGACCGTGGCAAGTGGCATGGCGAACTGCTGGTGCGCAAGAAGGATGGCAGCGAATTCTGCGCCGTCCTGACCCTTACCGCCGTGGCCGCGCCGGACGGCGAGGTGAGTCACTACGTGGGTACCCAGCTCGACATCAGCGCCCAGAAGGCCTTGCAGGAAGAGACGCGCCAGCTGGCCCTCTACGACCCCCTGACCGCCCTGCCCAATCGCCGGCTGTTGCTGGAGCAGATACAGGCGGCCGTCTCGAAGGCTGGCGGCGGCCCGACCATGGCGGCGCTGTTCTTCATCGATGTCGACAACTTCAAGGATCTCAACGACGCCCTTGGCCACCCCATGGGCGACCTGCTGCTGCAGCAGATCGCCGCGCGCCTGCTGGTGCTAGTGGCCGACAACGGCTTGGTGGCGCGGCTCGGGGGCGACGAATTCGTGGTGCTGTTGCATGCGCTGCCGCGTGCGGAGGCGGCACAGAAGGCGACGCTTTTCGCCCAGCAGATCATCGCCTGCATGGATAGGCGCTTCGAGCTGGATGGGATGGGGCATTTCGCGACCTGCTCGGTGGGCGTGGCGCTGATGCAGGATGAACACGCCAGCGTGAAAGACCTGCTGCGCCAGGGTGACCTGGCCATGTATGCCGCCAAGACCAATGGCCGCAACACCTACTGTCTCTTCGATGTGGAGATGGAGCATGCGCTGCATTTCCGCATCGGCCTGGAGGCCGACCTGCGGCGTGCCATCGAGGCCGGTGAATTCGCCCTGCATTACCAGCCGCAGCGCGACCTGGCGGGCTCCCTGATCGGCGCCGAGGCGCTGGCGCGCTGGACCAGCCCCAAGCGGGGAGCGGTCTCGCCGGGCGTGTTCATCCCCTTGGCCGAGGCGTCCGGGCTGATCCTGCCGCTGGGCCAATGGGTGCTGGAGGAGGCCTGCCGCCAGGCGGTGCGCTGGAACGGCCAGGATGACAAGGGCGCGGTGGTCATCGCCGTCAACGTCAGCGCGGTGCAATGGCGCCAGCCGGACTTCGTGGACAATGTCCTGGAGATCCTGGCCAGGACCGGCGCACGTGCTTCTCATCTGAAGCTGGAATTGACCGAGTCGGCCATGGTCGACGACATCCAGGCGACCATCGTCAAGATGCTGGAACTCAAGCGCCACGGCTTTGCCCTGTCGCTGGACGACTTCGGGACCGGTTATTCCTCGCTGTCACTGCTCAAGCGCCTGCCCATCGACCAGATCAAGATCGACCAGTCCTTCGTGCGCGAACTATTGGTGGCGCCCAGCGACGTGGCCATCGCCAAGAGCATCATCGCGCTGGCCGAGGCGCTCGGCCTGGAGGTGATCGCCGAAGGCGTGGAGACACTGGCACAGCAACAGTTCCTGGCTGCACTGGGATGCGGCCGTTACCAGGGCTACCTGATCGGCTACCCGGTCCCGCCGGCCCAGTTCGACGAGCTTAACCGGGCCGCCTAGCGGTTCAGGAATCTGGCGCCAGTTGTCATCGAGGCGGGCGAGTCGTCGGCAATTTGGCTAACATCGGTGCTGTCACTGTCCCTGTCTTCCACTGTCCAGGCTGCCATGATCCTAGCGTTCTCCCTCACCCGCCTGCGTCGCACATTCGCCAGCACGCTGCTGGCGACTGCCCTGCTCCCTTCACTGACACTGGCGGCCGATCCCGCACTGGTCAGGCAGATCGCTCCCACCGGGGTGCTGCGTGCCTCCATCAACCTGGGCAACCCGGTGCTGGCCAATATGGACACGACCAGCGGCCAGGCCGTTGGCGTGTCGGTGGACCTGGCGCGCGAACTGGCGCTGCGCCTGGGTGTGCCGTTGCAACTGGTGGTGGGCAAGACGGCGGCCGGCTCGGTGCGCAATCTGGAAGACGGCCAGGCCGATATCGGCTTCTTCGCCATCGACCCAGGGCGCGCCCGCGAGATCTACTTCACCCGGCCCTATGTGCTCATCGAAGGGTATTACGCGGTACGTGCCGACTCGCCCATCACCACCAATGCCCAGGTCGACCGGCCCGGCGTGACCGTGGCCGTCGGCCGGGGCAGCGCCTATGATCTCTTCCTCTCGCGCGCGCTGAAACAGGCCAGTCTGGTACGCACCCCGACCTCGGCGGCAGTGGTGCCGACCTTCCTGGACCAGCAGCTGGACGTGGCCGCCGGCGTAAAGCAGCAACTGCAGGCCGACGCCGCCAAGGTCGGTGGCCTGCGCATCCTGGACCAGCGCTTCATGGTGATCCGCCAGGCCATGGGCCTGCCCACCGCCCGCGGGCAGCAGGCGGCCGACTACCTGGCGGCGTTCGTGGAGGAGATGAAAGCCTCCGGCTTCGTCGCCACCGCCCTCACCCGTCATGGGATCGAGGGGGCGCTGGTGGCGTCCGGCGAGGACTGATCCCTGCCGCACTGGCTCTTGCGACCGGGCCACTGCCTGTCGGCAACAATGATCGAAAACGACTGACAACGTTTTGCGCATATCGATGCGCGAATTGATTCGTTCCACTCCAAGGCACCGATCCTTACCATTGCCTCGGTCATAACCTGTCATGACAGGTTGCCCAGCCGTATTCACCCAGCCCGATTTGCCAGGAACCCGTATGTCCGCCTTCGATGTCATCGCTCCCTCCCCTGTCCCGCTGTATGTCCAGATCAAGGATCGCCTGCGCGAGCGCATCCTCGATGGCACCTATGGCGACCACCAGCGCCTGCCCTCCGAGAGCGAACTGGGCGCCCTCTTTGGCGTGAGCCGAATCACGGTGCGGCAGGCGCTGTCGGACCTGCAGCGCGAAGGTGTGATCTTCAAGATCGCCGGCAAGGGGACCTTCGTGGCGCGCAAGAAGGCCCAGCAGGAACTGACCCGGCTGGAAGGCTTTGCCGAAGCCATGGCGCGCCAGGGGCACGAGATCCATAACCGGGTGATCGGCCACCGCAGCCTGGCGGCCACCCCGGAAGTGGCCGAGCGCCTGGCCGTGGCCCCCGCCACCAGCGTGACCGAGATCCGCCGCATCCGGCACCTGGATGGCGAACCCGTTTCGCTGGAAATCACCTACCTGCCCGAGGAACTGGGCGAGCGCCTGCGCCATGAAGACCTGGCACGGCGCGACATCTTCCTGATCTTCGAAAATGATTTCGGCATCCCGCTGGGCCATGCCGACCTGCAGATCGGCGCCGTGCTGGCTGACGCGGCGCTGGCCGAGGCCTTGCAGGTACCGCAAGGCAGTGCCCTGCTGCGCATCGAGCGCCTGACCTATGACGCCCAGGGGCGCCCCTTCGACTTCGAATATCTGTATTTCCGCAGCGAGACCTTCCAGTACCACCTGCGCATTTCGCGCGGCGGGCCGGCAGCAAGCTGATCGCAGTCCGCCCATCCACCCGCAAGGAGAATGCATGGACACCCATGTACAGAGTGTTGACGTACTGGTCATCGGCGGCGGCACGGCCGGCCCCATGGCCGCTGCCAAGGCCAAGGAAGCCAACCCGGCGCTGCGCGTGCTGCTGCTCGAAAAAGCCAACGTCAAGCGCAGTGGCGCCATCTCGATGGGCATGGACGGGCTCAACAATGCCATCGTCCCCGGCTTTGCCACGCCTGAGCAATACGTCAAGGAAATCACCATCGCCAATGACGGCATCGTCAACCAGAAGACCGTGATGGCCTATGCCCGCAACAGCTTTTCGATGATCGAGGAGCTGGACCGCTGGGGCGTCAAGTTCGAGAAGGACGAGACCGGCGACTACGCCATGCGCAAGGTCCATCACATGGGTACCTATGTCCTGCCCATGCCGGAAGGCCACGATATCAAGAAGGTCCTGTACCGGCGCCTCAAACGCGCCCGCGTCGAGATCACCAACCGCCTGGTGGCTACGCGCCTGTTGACGGCCGACGATGGCCGCATCGCCGGGGCCATGGCCTTCGACTGCCGCACGGGCGACTTCCATGTGATCCGCGCCAAGGCCGTGGTGCTGGCTACCGGCGCGGCGGGTCGCCTGGGCCTGCCGGCCTCGGGCTACCTGTTCGGCACCTACGAGAACCCTACCAATGCCGGCGATGGCTACAGCATGGCCTACCATGCCGGGGCTGAGCTGTCGGGCATCGAGTGCTTCCAGATCAATCCCTTGATCAAGGACTACAACGGCCCGGCCTGCGCCTATGTGACCGGTCCCTTCGGCGGTTTCACCACCAATAGCCAGGGCGAGCGCTTCATCGAGTGCGACTACTGGAGCGGCCAGATGATGCAGGAGTTCTATAACGAACTGCAAGGCGGCAAGGGTCCGGTGTTCCTCAAGCTGAACCACCTGGCCGAGGAAACCATCGACACCATCGAGACCATCCTGCATACCAACGAACGGCCCAGCCGCGGACGTTTCCATGCCGGGCGCGGTACCGACTATCGCCAGCAGATGGTGGAGATGCACATCTCCGAGATCGGCCTGTGCAGCGGCCATTCGGCCTCCGGCGTATGGGTCGACGAACATGCCCGCACCACGGTGCCGGGCCTCCATGCAGCCGGCGACCTGGCCTGCGTGCCGCACAACTACATGCTGGGGGCCTTCGTCTATGGCCGCCTGGCAGGCGAAAGCGCGGTCAGCTATTGCGCCGACCATGCACTGCCCGAGCTCGACCATCAGCAGGTCGTCACTGAACGCGCGCGGGTCTGGGCGCCGCTATCGCGCCAGGACGGCCTGCCGCCCAACCAGGTGGAATACAAGCTGCGCCGCATGGTCAACGACTACCTGCAGCCGCCCAAGGTGACCCGCAAGATGGAAATCGGCTTGCAGCGTTTCGATGCCATCCGCGACGACCTGGCGCAGCTGCAGGCGCGCAATCCGCATGAACTCATGCGCGCCATGGAAGTGCATGCCATACGCGATTGCGCCGAGATGGCGGCGCGGGCCTCGCTGTTTCGCACCGAGAGCCGCTGGGGCCTGTACCACAACCGGGTCGACTATCCGGGACGCGATGATGCCCAATGGCTGGTACACGCCCAGTTGCAGAAGCAGGACGGCCGCATGGTCAGCTTCAAGCGCCCCATCGAGCCCTACATCGTGCCCCTGGACGAGCAGGAGAAGTCGGCCTACCAGCACCTGCGCATCAAGAAACAAGCCGAACCGGCTGCCGCCTGATTGCTTGAGAGGACCCCATGCCCACCGCGTTTTCCATCACCAGTGTCCCGGTCACCATCGACGAGGACAAATGCATCGCCGACAAGGGCTGCACCGTCTGCGTCGATGTCTGCCCGCTCGACGTGCTGGCCATCCACGCCGAGAAAGGCAAGGCCTACATGAAGTTCGACGAGTGCTGGTATTGCATGCCCTGTGAGAAGGACTGCCCTACCGGAGCAGTCCATGTCGACATACCATACCTGCTGCGCTGACCAGAAAAGTACACAGAAGGCAGGACTTCATCTTTCGGGAAACCCTCCATGCAACTACGCCACACCCTCCTCACCGCGCTGTTCGGCCTCTCCACGCTGGCCGCGGCCTCTGCCAGTGCCGAGACCATCCGCATTGCCATCGGCACCCAGGACACCACCATCAACTGCGCCACCGGCGGCCTGCTGATCCGCGAACTCAAGCTGCTCGACAAGTACCTGCCCCATGACGGCAAGTACAAGGACGCCCAGTACGATATCCAATGGAAGAATTTCACTTCCGGCGCGCCGCTGACCAACGAGATGGTGGCCGGCAAGCTCGATATCGGCTCCATGGCCGACTTCC
This sequence comes from Herbaspirillum sp., assembly GCA_019233085.1. Taxonomy (GTDB): domain Bacteria; phylum Pseudomonadota; class Gammaproteobacteria; order Burkholderiales; family Burkholderiaceae_D; genus Herbaspirillum. The sequence continues at coordinate 11,687 of JAFAMT010000416.1, read as the reverse complement.
CCGGCTCCTTCAACGGCGCGGCCTTCCAGAAGGCGGGCCGGAAGAGCCTGTTCATCACCGTGCTCTCGGGCAGCACCAGCGGCAGCGGCAATGGCATCGTGGTGCCCAAGGACTCACCGGTGCAGTCCCTGTCCGAGCTCAAGGGCAAGACCATCTCCGTGCCCTTTGCCTCCACCGCGCATGGCATGCTGCTGCGGGCGGTCAAGGACCAGGGCTGGGATCCCGACAAGGACGTCAACATCATCACCCAGGCTCCCGAAGTGGCCGGTTCTGCCCTGCAGAGCAACAAGATCGACGCGCACGCCGACTTTGTCCCCTTTGCCGAGCTGTTCCCGCATCGCGGCTTCGCCCGCAAGATCTTCGACGGTTCGCAAGCCGACACGCCCACCTTCCACGGTAGCCTGGTCGATGCCGACTATGCGAAGAAATATCCCGAGATCGTCATCGCCTACCTGCGCGCAGCCATCGAAGCCAATCGCCTGATCGCCGCCGAGCCGGAGAAGTACAGCGAGCTCATCGCCAAGGTGACCGGCATCGAGGCCGAGGTGAATTACCTGTTCCACGGCCCGCTGGGCCTGCAGACCCGTGATTTCACGTGGAAGCCGGAGTACCGCCAGGCCGTCAAGACCTCCATTGCCACCCTCAAGGCCATGAAGCGCACCGAGACCGACCTCGATGCCGATGCCTTCATCGACGACCAGTACATCCGGGCCGCCTACAAGCAATCCGGCCTGGACTACGACGAGCAGCTGAAGAACTACGCCAAGTCGCCCCTCAATGCCAAGGATGCCCTGACCGGCAAGGTCATCACCGACCCCAGGCGGCTCGGCCAGATCTGGGTCCAGGGCGAGCCGCTGGTGCGTCACTACGCCACGCTGCAATCGGCCCTGGGCGAGGCCCGCAAGCTCGAACAGGCGGGCCGCAAGATCCGTACCGTCTATGCCCACGACCGCGAAACCGGCCTGAAGCTGCTGGCCGCCGATGCCTGGTATGTCCAGGCCAAGGGCGAGACCAGTGCCTTCCTGCTCAAGGACTCCGCCCGCGACTGGGCCGTCAAGAATGGCGGCAAGGTGCTTGATTTCGCCGCCGCCAAGGCTGCTGCCTTGTGAACGGGAGTGCGACATGAGCCTGGGATCTCCCGCCAGCATGGCGACATCGCTGCCAGATGAGTCGAGGCAGGCTAGCCTGGCAAACGCCGTTGCCATCCCTTGGCGCCGCTACCTGCTGCGTGTGGCCTCGGTCACGCTCTGCCTGCTGCTCTGGCAATGGGCCGCGCAGCATCGGGTGAACCTGGGCCTGGTCACTTTCCAGAATGTCCCGGCGCCGCGCGAGGTCCTGGCGGCGGCCTGGGCATTGCTGCAGTCGCCCCGGCTGGCCAGCCACCTGTGGGCCAGCGTGGTACGGGTGTTTTCCGGCTTTGCCCTGGCTGCCCTGGCCGGCATCGTGCTGGGCATGCTGATCGGCCGGCTGCGCTGGCTGGCCGACGTGCTGCTGCCGCCGCTGGAGCTGCTGCGCCCGATCCCGGCGGTGGCCTGGATTCCGCTGGCGATCCTGATGTTCCCCTCGTCTGAACTGTCGATGATCTTCATCACCTTCATCGGTGCGCTCTTTCCCATCCTGCTCAATACCATCCACGGGGTGGAAGGTATCGATGCGCGCCTGGTGGCCTCGGCGCGCAGCCTGGGCTGCGGCGCGCGCGCCATCCTGACCCAGGTGGTGCTGCCGGCGGCCGCGCCCAGCATCGTCACCGGCCTGTCCATCGGCATGGGCACGGCCTGGTTCTGCCTGGTGACCGCGGAGATGATCGCCGGCCAGTTCGGCATCGGTTATTACACCTGGGCCTCCTACACCATCCAGAACTATGCCGACATCGTGGTGGGCATGATGTTCATCGGCCTGTTGGGCATGGGTAGCAGCGCCGCCATCCGCAAGCTCGGGGCCTGGCTCATGCCCTGGTATCTGTTGCAAAGGTAGACCATGCAGACTCCTTCTTCCGGCCAGGTGGCCATCGAACACCTGTGGCTCCAGCTGGGCGCTGGCCAACGCCGCTTCACGGCACTGCAGGATGTGTCGCTGCAGATCGCCCCGGGCGAGTTCGTCTGCGTGCTGGGTCCGTCCGGCTGCGGCAAGTCGACCCTGCTGGGCGCCTTGGCGGGGCATCTGCGGCCCAGCGCAGGCCTGGTCCATGTCGATGGCAAGCCGGTGCACGGCCCCCACCCGGATCGCGGGCTGGTGTTCCAGCACCACACCCTCTTCCCCTGGCAAAAGGTGATAGACAACGTGGCCTTCGGCTTGAAGATGAAGGGCGTCGCCCGTGCCGAACGGCTTGAGAAGGCCAGTCAATTGCTGCGCCTGGTCAGCCTGGAAGAGTTCGCGCAGAGCTACCCGGCCCAGCTCTCGGGCGGCATGCAGCAGCGGGTGGAGATTGCCCGCGTGCTCATCAACGCACCGCGCGTGATGCTCATGGACGAACCCTTTGGCGCCCTGGACGCACAGACCCGCCTGAAGATGCAGGAGCTGCTGTTGCAGGTCTGGAGCAGCATCGGCACCACCATCCTGTTCATCACCCACGACATCGACGAAGCCCTGTTCTTGGCCGACCGCATCCTCGTGATGAGTCCGCGCCCGGGGCGCATCATCGAGGAGCTGGCCATCGACTTCCCGCGCCCGCGCGGCCCGGACCTGGTGACTTCGCCTCGCTTTACCGAACTCAAGCGCCACTGCCTGGCGCTGCTGCATCCCGAGGCCCGGATCGTTCCGCTGGAGCGCCTGAGCCCGCTGGGCGGGCAGGTCGCTGCGTCCATGGATGCGATCCAGTTCGCCATCTGAATTTTGCTTTCTGCATTCTGCCATCAGCGACATCCGCATTGACCGTTAAGGAAAGACCCTGTGACCTCCAGCCATCCCGCCACCCTCGATGACGAGCTCGCCCCCTGGCGCGCCCGCCTTGCCCATGCCGATGCGGCCGTGCGCCGCGTTGCGGTGCTGGACCTGATCGACGAAGCCGGCGATGAACATGCGCCCCTGCTGATCCAGGCGCTCGCCGACGAAGCCGCCGCCGTGCGCCTGGAAGCCGTGCGCGCCCTGGAAGCCTTTGAAAGCCCGGACAGCGTCGCGGCCATCATCGCCCTGCTGCAGGATGCCGATGCCGAGGTGCGCCAGGCTGCCGCCCATGCATTGAGCGAACTGAAGCTGCCATCGTCGGCGCCGCTGCTGCTGGCGCAAGCCCATGCGGCCCAGCCCAAGGTAAGGGTGGCCATCCTGCGCGGGCTGCGCGAGCTGCGCGTCCCGCAAAGCCTGGAGCCGGCCCTGGCAGCACTGGCCCACGAGGATGCCCAGGTGCGCCGCGAGGCGGTGGCGGTACTGGGCTATCTGAAAGAGGAGTCGGCCATTGCCGCCCTGACCCGATTGGCCGTGGCCGATACCCATGCCGACGTGCGGCGTGCGGCGACTGGCGCGCTCGGATTTTCCCGCGACGACGCCGTCCTGCCCGCGCTGTTGGCGGCGTTGCGCGATGCGGACTGGCTGGTACGGGAGGAAGCCGCCACCACCCTGGGCAAGCTCAAACCGGCCGAGGCCGTGCCAGCCCTGATCGCCAGCCTGGAGGATCCCTACTGGCAGGTACGCCTGCGCGCGGCGCGCAGCCTGGGGCGCTTGCGCGACGCCCGGGCCGTGGATGCCTTGCTGGTCACGCTCACCCACGGCAATAGCAACCTGCGCAAGGAGTCCGCGCTGGCCTTAGGCGAGATCGGCGATGCGTCAGCGCTGCCGGCCCTGCTGGCGGCCGAACAGGATCCCGATCCCGAGGTGCGCAAGTCGGTGCGCCTGGCGCTGGACCAGATCGGCCGCGACCGCTGAAGCATGCCGCAAGCCCTCACCCTCACCAACCACGCGGGCTCGGCCCGCCTGCACATCGAATGGGATGACGGCCAGCGCCAGCAGCTGTCGCATCACCAGTTGCGCCTGGCCTGCCGCTGCGCCGATTGCACCGCGCTGCGACAGCGACATGGCAGGACAATCGTAGCCGCAGCCGATATCAGCTTGCTGCAGATCCTGCCGGTGGGCCAGTATGGCGTGCAGCTGGTGTTCGATGACGGCCATGATCGCGGCATCTATCCCTGGTCCTTCCTGCGCTCCCTTCCCTCCCTGCCCGTCTGAGCATAAGCACGCTGCACCAGCGTGCAGCATGCGTTTTTCGCGCAAGTTCATGCGCAATGCTTCGTTCGGCGTTGCCCTGCCCTTTGTTCTAATAGCGCATTCGGCCCATGCCCGGCATGGCAGCCGCTGACCCTCCCCCTACAAGAAAACGCGCAGCAGTCCGCTGCAATGCGCATCAGGAATCGACCTCACCATGGCTATACGCTTGCGCAATCTCGTCTTGGCTTCCCTCTTCGTGTCCGGCATCGCCATGGCCGCCCCCAAGTCGGGCGGCACGCTGCTGGCCATCGTCCAGCCCGAACCGGTCACGCTGACCGGCGCCGTCAACACCGCCCAACCGACCTCGCTGATCGCCACCAACGTCTACGACGGCCTGCTCAGCTATGACAAGGACCTGCAGGCCCACGGCCAGCTGGCCGAGCGCTGGGAGGTCTCCAAGGATGGCCTGGCCATCACCTTCCACCTGCGGCGCGGCGTCAAGTGGCATGACGGCAAGCCCTTCAGCTCGGCCGACGTGAAGTGGTCGGTGGAAAACGTCTGGAAGACCCTGCACCCGCGCAACAAGGCCATCCTGGTCAACCTGACGCAGGTGGATACGCCCGACGAGCTGACCGCCATCTTCCGCTTCAGCAAGCCATCGCTGGCCCTGCTGTCGACCCTGAATTCCTGGGGCGCGCCGGTGCTGCCCAAGCACCTCTACGAGGGTAGCGACGTACTGAATAATCCCAACAACAACAAGCCGATCGGCACCGGTGCCTTCGTCTTCAAGGAATGGGTGCGTGGCAGCCACATCACTTTGGAGCGCAATCCCGAGTACTGGGACAAGGGCAAGCCCTACCTGGACAAGATCGTCTTCAAGGTGGTGCCCGACGCCGGCGCCCGTGCGGCCCTGCTGGAGAATGGCGAAGCCCAGTATGCGGTCTTCAGCCCGGTGCCGCCCAAGGAAGCCCAGCGCCTGGCCGCCTCCGGCAAGGTGAAGGTCGAGACCAATGGCTACCAGTGGTCCTCGCCGGTGATGTACGTGGACTTCAACCTGGACAACAAGTACCTCAAGGACGTGCGCGTGCGCCGCGCCATCGCCTATGCCACCAACCTGGACGGCCTCAACAAGGTGGTCTGGTATGGCTATGGCAAGCCCGCGGTGTCGGTGGTGCCCAGCGCCCTGACGCAGTTCTTCGACGCCACGGTGCCGCGCTATGACTACGACACCAAGAAGGCCGAGGCCCTGCTGGACGAGGCCGGCTTCAAGCGCGGCCCCGATGGCGTGCGCTTCACCCTCAACAATGACTACCTGCCCTACGGAGACGACTACCGTCGCACTGCCGAATACTTCAAGCAATCGCTCAAGCGCGTCGGCATCGAGATCAACATCCGCAGCCAGGACACGGCGGCCTTCACCAAGCGTGTCTATGGGGACCGCGACTTCGACACCTCGATCTCCTGGAACGCCTCCTTCCCCGATCCGCAGATCGGCCTGACCCGCATGTACTGGTCGGGTTGGATCGGCAAGAACGTGCCGTGGACCAATGCCTCCGGCTATCGCAATGCGGAGGTCGACCAGATCATCGAGCAGGCCCAGGGCGCCGCGACCCAGGCCGAGCGGGTGGCCCTGTTCAAGCGCTTCCAGCAGATCACCCAGTCCGAGCTGCCGACCTTGCCCTTGCTGGAGCTGCACTTCTTCACCCTCCATTCGCCGCGCCTGCATGGCATCGATGCCCAGGGTGACCAGTCGCAGGGCTCGCTCAAGGAAGCCTGGCTGGACTGAGGCAGCGCCCCAGCCCCTGCACAGCAGCACAACACGCACCAAACAACCGACCACAGAGGGAAGACCATGCTCCAACTCCATCGATTGCGCACCCTGCTGGGTGTCGCCGTACTGGCCATTGCCGGCGTCGCGCAGGCCGCACCACCGGTGCCGGGTGGCACGCTCACCGCCATCGTGCAGCCGGAACCGGTCATCCTCACCTCGGCGCTCAATACCGCCGCGCCGACCGGCTTCTTCAGCGCCAATGTCTTTGACGGCCTGGTGGAATACGACAACGACTTCAAGTTGCGCCCGGCCCTGGCCGAGCGCTGGGAGTTCTCCAAGGATGGCAAGACCCTGACCTTCTACCTGCGCCGTGGCGTGAAGTGGCACGATGGCAGGCCCTTCACCTCGGCCGACGTCAAGTGGACGCTGGAAAACGTCTGGAAGAAGATCCACCCGCGCAACCAGATCCTCTACGGCAAGGTCACCTCCACCGACACGCCGGACGACTACACGGTGGTCATCCATTTCAGCGAACCCTCGCTGGCCGTGCTCAGTTCGCTCAACAGCAATGGCGCGCAGGTGCTGCCCAAGCACCTCTACGAGGGGACCGACATCCTCAACAATCCCTACAACAACAAGCCGGTGGGTACCGGCCCCTTCGTCTTCAAGGAATGGAGCCGGGGCAACTACATCACGCTGGAGCGTAATCCCGATTACTGGGACAAGGGCAAGCCTTACCTGGACAAGATCGTCTTCAAGATCGTGCCTGACGCCGGTGCCCGTGCCGCCGCCCTGGAAAAGGGCGAGGCCCAGTACGCGCCATTCTCGCCGGTGCCGCTGAAGGATGCCGAGCGCCTGGCCAAGCTGCCCAGCCTGAAGCTGGAGACGCGCGGCTACGAGTGGCTTTCGCCCTGGCTGTTCGTCGACATCAACCTGGACCGCCCCTATTTCAAGGACGTGCGGGTGCGCCAGGCGCTGGCCTATGCCATCGACCGCAACGCCTTCAACAAGGTGGTCTGGTATGGCTTCGGCAAGCCCGCCGACAGCCCCGTGGTCTCGACCCTGAAGCAATTCCATACCAGCGATGTGCCGCAATACGGCTATGACCCCAAGAAGGCCGAAGCCCTGCTGGACGAAGCCGGTCTCAAGCGCGGACCCGATGGTACCCACCTGAAGATCAACCTGGACTACCTGCCCTACGGCGACGACTTCAAGCGCAGCGGCGAATTCATCCGCAGCGCCCTGAAGCGCGTCGGCATCGAGGTCAATGTGCGGGCCCAGGACACCCCCACCTATACCAAGCGCATCTATGGTGACCGTGACTTCGATCTGTCCGTGGTCTGGTTCGCCGGTTTTGCCGATCCGCTGGTCGGCGTCACCCGTGCCTACTGGAGCGATTCGGTGGGCAAGAACATCCCCTGGAGCAATGGCTCCGGTTACCGCAGCGCCGAAGCCGACAAGCTGATCAGCCAGGCCCAGGGTTCGCCCAGCGAGAGCGAGCGCGTGGCCCTGTTCAAGAAGCTGCAGCAACAGGTGCAGACCGACCTGCCCTCGCTGCCGCTGCTGGAACTGCACTTCTTCACGGTGCAGTCATCCAGCCTCAAGGACACCGTGGCCGGCGTGGATCAGGTCTATGGCTCGCTGAAGAACGCCTGGTTCGACAATGGCGCCAAGGTCGCCGCCAATGCCGGCGCCAATACGGACGCCAAGCAGCGTTGAGGCCGGCATGAGCATCAGTGTCGAGGCCGTCACGCCCGTCTTGCCGCGCCGGGGCAGCCTGCTGCGCGCCACCGGCCGCCGCCTGCTGCAATTGCTGGCCGTGGTGCTGGGGGTGGCGGTGATCAATTTCTTCCTGCTGCGCCTGGCGCCGGGTGACGCCGCCCAGGTGCTGGCCGGCGAGGCCGGTGCGGCCACGCCCGAGTACATGGCGGCCCTGCGCGCCCAGTTCGGGCTGGACCAGCCCCTGCCCGTCCAGTTCGGCAAATACCTGCTACACCTGCTGCAGGGTGACCTGGGCTACTCGTTCCGCCAGGGCATGCCGGTGATACAGCTCATCGCCGAGCGCATTCCGGCCACACTGCTGCTCATGGGAGCCAGCATCCTGCTGGCCGCCGTGGGTGGTGTGGTGCTGGGCAGCCTGGCGGCTTACCGCGCCGGCAAGCTGACCGACTTGCTGGTGTCGCTGCTGGCGCTGGTGTTCTTTGCCACGCCGCTGTTCTGGATCGGCCTGATGCTGGTGGTGGTGTTCTCGGTCTGGCTGGACTGGCTGCCGGTAGGCGGCATGATCACCGTCGAGGCCGGCTATACGGGCCTGGCCCACGTGCTGGATGTGGCCCGCCACCTGGTATTGCCGGCCCTGACCCTGGGCCTGTTCTACATGGCGGTCTATACGCGCCTGATGCGCGCGGCCATGATCGAGGTCAGGCGCCAGGACTTCGTGCGTACGGCCGTGGCCAAGGGTGCCCGGCCGCCACGGGTGCTGCTGGCGCACGTCCTGCGCAACGCCCTGCTGCCGCTGGTGACCATGCTGGGCGTACAGGCCAGCGCCGTGGCCGGTGGCGCGGTGCTGGTGGAGACCGTGTTCTCCTGGCCGGGCCTGGGCCGCCTGGCCTTCGAGGCGCTGTTCCAGCGCGATTTCAATCTCCTGCTTGGCATCCTCTTGTGCAGTTCGGCCGTGGTCGTCGTGGTCAACTGGATCGTCGATGCCATCTACGTGCGGCTCGATCCGCGCATCCGACTGTAACGAGGGATCTGTCATGACTTCACTGGCGCCGGCCTTGCCGGCCATCCCCACGCAAGGCCCGCTGTCGCGGCTGTTGCGCTCCCCCTCGGCGCTGGCCGGCAGCCTGCTGTTGTTGCTGGTGCTGGCCATGGCGGCTAGCGCCGGCTGGTTGTTCCCGGGCGACCCGCTGGACATGGTGGCCGAGCCCTTCCTGCGTCCGGGTGCCGATCCGGCCTACCTGCTGGGCACCGACATGCTGGGCCGTGACCTGCTGGCCGGCATCTTCCATGGCGCCCGCGTCTCGCTGCTGATCGCCGCCGTCTCGACCCTGCTGGCCCTGTTGCTGGGTGTCAGCGGCGGCCTGCTGGCCGGCTACTACGGAGGCTGGCTGGATGCAGCCCTGATGCGGGTGACCGAATTCTTCCAGACCATCCCGTCCTTCCTGTTCGCCCTGGCCATCGTGGCCGTGGTGCAACCGACGCTATGGACCATCGCCCTGGCCATCGGTGTGACGGCCTGGCCTGGTCTTGCGCGACTGGTGCGGGCCGAGGCCCTGCGGTTGAGGCATGGCGAGATGGTGCGTGCCAGCGTGGCGCTGGGGGCCTCGGACGCCCGCATCCTGCTGCGCGACATCCTGCCCAATGCGGCCACGCCCATCCTGGTGTCGGCCTCGCTGATGGTGGCCACCGCCATCCTGACCGAATCCAGCCTGGCCTTCCTCGGCCTGGGCGACCCCAATGCCGCCAGCTGGGGCAACATGGTCGGCGCCGGCCGCGAAGTGCTGCGCACCGACTGGTACATCACCACCATTCCGGGCCTGGCTATCGTCATCACGGTGCTGGCCCTCAACCTCCTGGGCGACGGGCTGGCCGATGTGCTGGACCCGCGCGATCACAAATAAGGACAAGTCATGGCACGCGTCTCCACCCTGTCAGCGTCACAGCTCCCGCCGGGCCCGGCCCGCAGCATCTTCGAGAAGGTCGAGGCCGAATATGGCGCCTTCGGCAACATGCTGGGGGTGCTGGCCCACCGGCCTGCCTCCATCGAACACCTCTACGGCCTGTTGCTGGGCTTTGCCGCCGAGGGCAATATCTCGCGCCTGCACCTGGAAATCGTCCTGGTGACCGCCTCGCGCGCCAATGAATGCAGCTATTGCGTGTCGCATCATGCGCCCAAGCTGCGCGCCGAACAGGTCTCGGCCGAGACCGTCGAGCGCATCCTCGAACCCGATGTGCCCGGCCTGGGCCCGCTTGAGCTGCTGGTGCGCGACTATGCGCTGGCGGTGACCCGGCAGCGTGTGGGCGATTCGCTGGTGGCGCGCCTGCGCGAGCATTTCAACGAGTCGCAGATCGTCGAACTGACGCTGCGCGCGGCCCTGTGCGCCTTCTTTGCCCGCTTCAACGAGGCACTGGACGTGCAACTGGAAGCGCAATACCAGCCAACCGGGCTGGCCGCCTGAAGACGGGATTCCATCATGTCATCCTTGCTCGAGATTCGTGATCTCAAGGTCAGCTTCGGCCAGCACCAGGCAGTGCGCGGCCTGGACTTGAGCATCGCTGCCGGCCAGACCGTGGCCCTGGTGGGCGAGTCGGGTTGCGGCAAGTCCACCACGGCGCTGTCGCTGCTGCGCCTGTTGGGGCCCTCGGCGCAGGTGTCGGGTCAGGTCCTCTTCGAAGGGCGCGACCTGCTGGCCCTGCCTGAGCGGGAGTTGGTTGCCCTGCGCGGCAGCGCCATCTCGATGATCTTCCAGGAGCCCATGACCTCGCTGAATCCGGTGCTGTCCATCGGCCAGCAACTGATCGAAGCGATCCGCCTGCACCAGCCGCTGGATCAGCGGGCCGCACGGGCGCGGGCGCTGGAACTGCTGGCGCTGGTGCGCATTCCCGATCCGGCCCGCCGCATCGATGCCTATCCGCACCAGCTCTCCGGCGGCCAGCGCCAGCGGGTGATGATCGCCATGGCCGTGGCCAACCGGCCGCGCCTGCTGATCGCCGACGAACCCACCACGGCGCTGGATGTCACCGTGCAGGCGCAGATCCTGGAACTGCTCGACCAGTTGCGTCGTGAACTGGGCATGGCGGTGCTCTTGATCACCCATGACCTGGGTGTGGTGGAACAATGGGCCGATCAGGTCGCGGTCATGTTTGGCGGCGACAAGGTCGAAGAGGCCCCGACGGCGCAACTGTTCGCACAAGCCCGGCATCCCTATACCCAGGGCCTGCTGGGTGCGTCCCTGCGACTGGAGCAGGACCTGCACTATCGCCAGCAACGCCTGCCGGAAATCCTCAGCCAGCCCGACGCACAGGGCCAGTTGCAGTTCAGCCTCACGGCGACCACCCTGACCCAGCCACCCCGGGCGGTGCTTGCCGATGGCCCGCCCTTGCTGTCGGTACAGGACCTGCACGTGGACTATGCCTCGCCCAAGGGGCTGTTGCATGCCGTGCGCGGGGTGAGCCTGGATATCGCTCCCGGCGAGACCGTAGGCCTGGTGGGCGAATCGGGATGCGGAAAATCGACCCTGTCACGCGCCATCATCCGCCTGGAGGAAAGCCGCAGCGGTCGCATCCTGCTGGAGGGCCGGGATATCGCCCGGCTCGATCGCAAGGCCATGCGCCCCCTGCGCCGGCGCATACAGATGGTGTTCCAGGACCCGTATGCCTCGCTCAATGCGCGTCACAGCGTGCGCGAGATACTCGATGCTGCCTTGCAGATCCACGACGTCAGGGATGCCAACGAGCGGCGCACCCGCATTGCCCGCATCATCGACCTGGTGGGCTTGCCGCAAAGCGCCCTGGCGCGCTATCCGCACCAGTTCTCGGGCGGCCAGCGCCAGCGTATCGGCATCGCCCGCGCGCTGGTGCTCAAGCCGGCGCTGGTGATCTGCGACGAACCCGTCTCGGCGCTGGATGTGTCGGTGCAGGCGCAGATCCTGAACCTGCTGGTGGACCTGAAACAGGAATTCGGCCTGTCCTATCTCTTCATCTCCCACGACCTGTCGGTGGTGCGCTACATCGCCGATCGCGTGCTGGTGATGCAGGCCGGGCGCATCGTCGAGCA
>JAFAMT010000201.1 GCA_019233085.1 Herbaspirillum sp. | reverse complement strand
GGTGGTCATCAGGATGGGGCGGAAGCGCAGCAGGCAAGCCTGGTAGATCGCCTCGCGCGGGCTCTTGCCCTCGTGGCGTTCGGCTTCCAGGGCGAAGTCGATCATCATGATGGCGTTCTTCTTGACGATGCCGATCAGCAGGATGATGCCGATGATGCCGATGATGCCCAGGTCGGACCCGGAGATCATCAGCGACAGCAGCGCGCCCACGCCGGCCGAAGGCAGCGTCGAGAGGATGGTGATGGGGTGGATGTAGCTCTCGTAGAGCACGCCCAGCACGATGTACATGGTCACGATGGCCGCCAGGATCAGCCACAGGGTATTGGACAGCGAGGCCTGGAAGGCCAGCGCCGCGCCCTGGAAGTTGGTGACGGTGGAGGATGGCATGCCGATCTCTTCCTCGGCGGCCTTGATGGCCTTGACCGCCTCGCCCAGGGACGCGCCCTTGGCCAGGTTGAAGGACACGGTGGCCGCCGGGAACTGGCCGATATGGTTCACCACCAGCGGCGCGGTGCGCTCGGTGACGGTAGCAATCGAGGACAGCGGCACCTTGCCGCTGGCCGAGGTCACCAGGTAAATGCTGTCCAGCGCGGTGGGGCCATGCTGGAATTCGGGCTTGACCTCCATCACCACGCGATACTGGTTCGACTGCGTATAGATGGTGGAGATGAGGCGCTGGCCGAAGGCGTTATAGAGCGCATTGTCGATGGCAGCCGTGGTGATGCCCAGACGCGAGGCGGCGTCGCGGTCGATCTGGATGTAGGCCTGCAAACCCTGGTCCTGCAGGTTGGTGGCCACGTCGGCCAGTTCCGGCTGTTGCTGCAGGCGGGCGATCAGCTTGGGGACCCAGGTGCTCAACACGCTGGGGTCGGCATCTTCCAGCGTGAACTGGTATTGCGTGCGCGAGACGCTATCCTCGATGGTCAGGTCCTGCACCGGTTGCATGTAGAGGGTCACGCCCGGTACCTGCTGGGCCAGCTCGGGTTGCAGGCGGCGGATGACATCGGCGGCCGAGACGTCGCGTTCTTCGTGCGGCTTCAGGTTGATCAGCATGCGGCCGCTGTTCAAGGTGGCATTGGTGCCATCCACGCCGATGAAGGAGGACAGGCTCTCCACGGCCGGATCAGCCAACACCACCTTGGCCAGCTGCTGCTGCTTCTCGCCCATGGCGCCGAAGGAGACCGATTGGGTGGCTTCTGAAATCCCCTGGATCACGCCGGTATCCTGCAAGGGGAAGAAGCCCTTGGGCACGAAGACATACAGCAGCACAGTCAGGCCCAGCGTGGCCACGGCCACCAGCAGGGTCGACTTCTGGTGCTCCAGCACCCACTGCAGCATGACGCCATAGCGGGCGATGATGCGGTCGAAGAACACCTGGCTCTTGTGATAGAACCAGCCCTGCTCTTCTTCCGGCTGGTGACGCAGCAGGCGCGCGCACATCATCGGCGTGAGCGTAAGCGAGACCACGGCCGAGATCAGGATCGACACCGCCAGCGTCACCGCGAATTCGTGGAACAGGCGCCCCACCACATCGCCCATGAACAACAGCGGAATCAGCACCGCAATCAGCGAGAAGGTCAGCGAGATGATGGTGAAGCCGATCTGCTCGGCGCCCTTCAGGGCGGCCTGCATGGGCTTCATGCCCTCCTCGATGTAGCGCGAGATGTTCTCGATCATGACGATGGCGTCGTCCACCACGAAGCCGGTGGCGATGGTCAGGGCCATCAACGTGAGGTTGTTGATCGAGAAACCGGCCAGGTACATGATCGCAAAGGTGCCCACCAGCGACAGCGGCACCGCCACGCTGGGGATGATGGTGGCCGGCACGTTGCGCAGGAACACGAAGATCACCATCACCACCAGCGCCACAGACAGCAGCAGCTCGAACTTCACGTCCGAGACCGAGGCGCGGATGGTGGTGGTACGGTCGGTCAGGATGTGGACATCGATGGCGCCCGGCAGGCTGGCCTGTAGCTGAGGCAGGATCTTCTTGATGCTGTCGACCACGGCGATCACGTTGGCGCCGGGCTGGCGCTGGATGTTCACGATCACCGCCGGCTGCTCGTTGGCCCAGGCGCCCAGGCGCACGTTCTCGGCGCCGTCGATGACATCGGCCACGTCGGAGACGCGGATCGGCGCGCCGTTCTTGTAGGCGATGATCAGGTTGCGGTACTCATCGGCCGAGCGCAACTGGTCGTTGGCGTCGATGGTGGAGGCGCGGGTGGGGCCGTCGAAACTGCCCTTGGCCTGGTTGACGTTGGCGTTGCCGATGGCGGTGCGCACGTCATCCAGGTTCAGGCCCAGCGCGGCCACGGCACGGGGATTCAACTGCATGCGCACGGCCGGACGCTGGCCGCCCGACAGGCTCACCAGGCCCACGCCGGAGAGCTGCGAGATCTTTTGCGCCAGGCGGGTGTCGATCAGGTCCTGTACCTTGGGTAGGGGTATGGTACTGGAAGTCACCGCCAGCGTAATGATGGGCGTGTCGGCCGGGTTGACCTTGCTGTAGACCGGCGGCATCGGCAGGTCCGAGGGCAGCAGGTTGCTGCCGGCGTTGATGGCGGCCTGCACTTCCTGCTCGGCGATATCCAGGTTCAGGTCCAGGTTGAATTGCAGCGTGATCACCGAGGCCCCGCCGGAACTGGTGGAGGACATCTGCTTCAGGCCCGGCATCTGGCCGAACTGGCGTTCCAGCGGCGCGGTCACCGAGGAAGTCATCACGTCCGGACTGGCGCCGGGATAGAGGGTGACCACCTGGATGGTCGGGTAGTCGACTTCCGGCAGGGCCGACAGCGGCAGCAGCCGGTAAGCCACGATGCCCACCAGCAGGATCGCCAGCATCAGCAAGGAAGTGGCGACCGGCCGCAGGATGAACTGGCGCGAGGGATTCATGCTTGACCTTGTTTATTTTGCGCCGTTGCCGCTGTTGCCGCTGTTGCTATTGCTGCTGTTGCCGCCATTGCCAGCGGCCTCGCGCTGGCGCCGCAGCTCCATCATCTTCTGGCGACGCTGGTCTTCGGGTAGCTTCTTGATCTCTTCGCCGAATTCGCCGGCGTCGATGCGCTTGTTGATCTCGGCCCAGCGCTTCTGGCGCTCTTCGTCGCTCAGGCCGGCCTGGCCACCTTGCCCGGCCGTGGCACCCGCAGCACCGCCCTGCCCTTGTCCCTGGCCGCGCTTGCCATGGCGGCGCGCGTCCGGGTTCTCCGTGGTGAGCTTGGTGGCCGGATCATCGGCACCGCCACGGGTGACGGCTTCGACCTTGGCGCCTTCGCGCAGGCGGTCCAGGCCATCGATGACCACGGTCTCGCCCACGGCCACACCGTCGGTGATGACGGTCAGGTCATCCTGCACCGGACCGGTCTTGATGTTGCGTACGGTGACGGTGTTGTCCTGCTTGACCACATAGACGAACAGGCCCTTGGCGCCACGCTGGATGGCCGCCGTCGGGATGACGGTAGCGCCCTCGTCGGTATTGAGCTGCAGGCGCACATTGACGAACTGGCTGGGGAAGAGCGCGTAGTCGGTATTGGGGAACTGGGCCTTGAGCTTGACCGTGCCGGTGGTGGAATCCACCACGTTGTCGATGGTCAGCAGTACGCCGTCGGCCAGTTTCTTCTTCTGTTCGCGGTCCCAGGCCTGGGCCGGCAGCTTGCGTCCGGTCTGCAGCTGGCGCAGCACGGCCGGGATATTGTCTTCGGGGATGCTGAAGATGGCGGTGATGGGCTGCAGCTGAGTGATGATGACCAGGCCATTGGTATCGCTGGTGGTGACATTGTTGCCCACGTCAGCCTGGCGCAAGCCCAGGCGGCCGCTGATGGGCGCCGTCACGCGGGTGAACGAGAGCTGCAGGCGTGCGCTGGCCACCGAACCCTCGTCGGCCTTGACCGTGCCTTCGTATTGCTTGACCAGTGCCGCCTGGGTATCGACCTGCTGGCTGGCGATCGAGTCCTGGGCCAGCAGGGTCTGGTAGCGCTTCAGGTCGAGCCGGGCCGAAGCCAGCAAGGCGCGGTCACGCGCAAGCTGGCCTTCGGCCTGGGTCAGCGCTGCCTGCAGGGCACGCGGATCGATCTCGGCCAACAGGTCGCCGGCCTTGACGACCTGGCCTTCCTTGTAATGCAGCTTCTGCAATTGGCC
>JAFAMT010000140.1 GCA_019233085.1 Herbaspirillum sp. | reverse complement strand
GCCAGGTTGAAGTAATAGCTGGAGGGGATCTCGGCATTGCCCTGCAGGCGGCCGCCCAGGCCCAGCAGCGGCATCACGCAGGCCAGGCTGAAATACTTGTCGAAGTCGGTGCCGCCGATGTGCACGCCGCCATTGGCGAGGATATCGTCGCGGCGCTCCTGGCGCGCGGCGCGCTGGGGAGACAGGCGTACCAGCGAGAAGTCGGAAGTACCGCCACCGATATCGACGATGAGGACCAGTTCTTCCTTGTCGATGCGCGACTCGTAGTCGAAGGCGGCAGCGATGGGCTCGAACTGGAAGGCGATTTCCTTGAAGCCGACGTCGCGGGCGATTTCTTCCAGCGTGTCCTGGGCCAGCTGGTCGGCGCTGGCGTCGTCATCGACGAAATGCACGGGACGCCCCAGCACCACCTTGGAGAAGGAGGTGCCGGCGGCACGCTCGGCGCGCTTCTTGAGTTCGCCGATGAATTGCGAGAGCAGGCCGCGATAGGGTAGCGCCCGGCCGCCCACCTCGGTCTGGCCATCGATGGCGCCGGAACCCAGCAGGCTCTTGAGCGACCGCATCAGGCGCCCCTCGTAACCGGCCAGGTACTCGCCCAGGCCGGCGCGGCCGTAGCTGAATTCGTTCTCGTCGGCGTTGAAGAACACGACCGATGGCAGCGTCGCCCGGCCTTCTTCCAGCGGCAGCAGCAGGGAATTCCCGGCATCGGGCCGCAGCCAGCCGACGGTGGAGTTGGAAGTACCGAAATCCACACCGCACGCATTCGCCATCGATTACTCCTTCTTTTCGGGCCGGCAATCATATAGAAAAGCACCGTGCTTGTCTGCACGGGACACCGACAGCGTTTGAAGCAAGCAACATGCCTTGCAGGAATCATTGCATAACCGACAATCCGGACAATCCGGGCTATGCAGACCATGCCGCAAGGACAAAAAGCGCCGGGCGGCATCGCTGCCGTCCCGGCGCCTTTTCAGGCGGCCTGTGGAAAACTTAGAATTCCTGGGCCACCGGGCGCAGGACCACCTCGCTGATATCCACGTTGGCAGGCTGGTCGATGGCATAGGCGATGGCGCGGGCCACCGAGTCTGCCGGGATCTGGTTGGCCTCGTACCAGGCCAGCACGGCGGCCGAGGTCTCGGCGTCGCTGCTGTGGGTCTTCAGTTCGGAATCGACCGCCCCCGGCGAGATGATGGTGGTGCGCACGCCCTCCGGAGCTTCGGTGCGCAAGCCCTCGGTCAGGGCGCGCACGGCGAACTTGGTGGCGCTGTAGACGGTTCCCATGCCGGCGAAGACCTTGATACCCGCCACCGAGGCCACATTGATCACATGGCCCGAACCCTGTGCGGCAAAACGCGGCAGCACGGCCGCCACACCGTAGAGCAGGCCCTTGATGTTGACGTCGATCATGCGGTCCCACTCGTCGACCTTGGTCTTGATCAGCGGGGCCAGCGGCATGATGCCGGCATTGTTGACCAGCACATCGATGCGGCCGAAGTGCTGCTCGCCCTTGGCAACCAGCGCTTCCACGTCCTCGCGGCGGGCCACGTCGGTGGTCACGGCGATGGCCTGGCCACCGGCGGCGGTGATCTCGGCCACCAGCTGCTGCAGGCGTTCGGTACGGCGCGCACCGAGCACCAGGCGGGCGCCCTGGCTGGCCAGATGGCGCGCGGTGGCTTCGCCCAGGCCGCTGCTGGCACCGGTGATGATGACGACCTTGTCCTTGATGTTGTTGCTCATGATGCAGTCCTTTCCTGTGGATGAGTGCAGCGTGCCATCGGCAGTGCCGCGGGTTGATGGAAAGGATTATGGGGAGCGCGACTATGTCAAACAATGGAAATGTTAGACTTTCACAATTCCACTTTATGGAACCATCATGCTGAACCGACTGGAAATGCTGCGCATCTTCTGCGCCGCCGCCAATACCGGCAGCTTCAAGGACGCCGCCGTTCGCCTCGGGATCTCGCCGCAGGCCGTCACCCGCGCCATCCAGGAACTGGAACGCCTGCAGGGCGAGATGCTGTTTCACCGCAATACCCGCCAGGTGCGCATCACCAGCTTCGGCGAAGCGCTGGCCGAGCGCGCCCGCGCCAGCCTGCGCGAGCTCGACGGTCTCTTCGAGGGGCACTCGCCCGGCCCTGCCGATGAGATGAGTGGCCTGGTCAGGCTGGCCGCGCCATCGGCACTGGGACGCAATCGCCTGTTGCCGCTCGTGGAAAAGCTGGCCAGGGAGCATCCGGGCCTGCGTTTCGACCTGCGCTTGACCGACCAGCGTGCCGATGTGGTGGGTGAGAAGATCGATATCGGCATCCGCGTCGGTGCGCTGCGCGACAATCGCTTCGTGGTGCGGCGCCTGGGCAAGACGCGCTTTCACGTCGTGGCCACACCGCGCTTCCTGCGTCAGCACGGCCGGCCATCGACCATCCAGGAGCTGCAGGCCCTGCCCTGTACCGCCATGCTCGATCGCGGCACCGGCCGGCTATGGCCGTGGATGTTTTCAGGGGACCGCCAGATGAATGCCGAGCAGGCCCGCTTCCAGTGCGATGACTCCGAGGCCGAATACCGGCTGGTGCGCGATGGCGTGGCCATCGGCCAGATCGCCGGCTTCCTGTGCGAGGAGGACATCGCCGCCGCACGGCTGGTAGCGGTCATGACCGACCATGAGCCCGAGCCCTGGGACATGTATCTCTATCGCCCCCAGCGCGGCCCGGTGCCGCCACGGCTGCGGCTGGTGTTCGACCGCCTGGTGCAGGAGCTGTCGGACTGACGCGGCGGCTTGCGCCTACCAGCGGCAGTCGTGGTCCATCAGCACTTCGGCACTGCCCTGCTCCTGCAGATCGAAGTTGACGGGCATGTTGATGAGGAACAATCCCGCACTGCCATCGGCAAAGCGCGCACCGGTCAGCAGCAGCGATTGCGAGGCCATGTTGGCGGCCGCATAGGCACTGCGGTCGGCAGCCAGCTTGAAGGGATTGTCGTGCTCCAGCGCATCGGCGGGCAGGCGCATGACCCAGTAGCGATGCCCCTCGAAATACCAGGCGCGCCATTGCCGCAGGGGATCGTCGCGATGGTCGCCCAGGCTGGCGGCCACGTCGCGGCGCATGCAGTCGATGTGCAGGTGCAGGTGCAATTGCGAGCGTCCGGCGGCGGAATTGATTTCCACGCCCAGCTGTTCATCGCTGCGCGGACGTCCCAGCGCCTGCGCCACACGCGTGCGTTGCTGCCAGGCATAGGCCCAGTAGTTGGGCGCATCCGGCGCCAGCAGTTCGGGACTCTCGATGCCGCTCATGCGACGGGTGGGCATGAGCAGGAATTGCGCCGGGCCGATGATGTCCTTCAGGATCACGAAGCCATGTTCCAGGTCCACCAGCGCGCAAGGCTGCGGCTGGCCCTGGGCCTGCATGCCGGGCACGCATTGCTGGCTGACGATCTCCCAGAGCTTGTGCGGATCGGCGGCGCGCGCCGGCAGCGCCAGGGCGCAGAGGACAGACCAGGCCAGCAGGCCGGCAAGACGGAACAGGTGGACGGTACGCATGGAAGAATCCGGTGGCGGCCCGCCGTCGCGGCAGGCCAGGCCGCAGCCTAGCGGACTTGTGTGTCCGGGTGATGACAACCCTGGTCGTGACGGACCAGGATTACTTGTCGCGCGTGGCCTGCAGCAGGCACTTGGAGAGCTTGTCGAAATGCAGCCATGCGGCCTGGCTCAGCTCGACCTGCTTGCGACGCGGATCTTCGGTATCGGCCAGCACGATCCATCCCTTCTCACGCATGGATTTCAGGCGGGCATGCAGCATCGCCGGCGAGCCGAATTCGCTTTGCGCCATCAGGTCGCGCACCGACAGGCGCTGCTGTTCCTGGCCGGCACGGGCGATGAAGGCCAGGATCCGGTCCTCCAGCGGGTCCAGCTTGGGCAGCGATGGCAAACCCCGCAATGCTTCGGCGAGTTGCAGAAAACGCAGATAGATATCTGCCGGCCTCTTGTTTTTACCCATGACGATGGCGTTGTTTGTCGTTATCTTTATTGTTTCGCTACACGCATCAGCGCTTCAGCGATGGCATTGCCTGGCGTCAAATTATTTGTTCCAGATTTGATAGCGAATCATACGCCCAGCCTGCCCGGAAGTGCAAGATCCCGGCGCGTGAGGACCGTTGGCCCGGCGCCGCGACGACGCCAGCGCACCACAGTTGCAAAATGGCACGGTGCATAGCCTGGGCGAAATGGGTAACATACGCGCCGTCCCGGATGTCCTGCCTTCGCCGCCATCGCCGCCATTGCCGTCATGCCAGCCCAGCCCGAATCCCGCACCACCTTGCGCACCCATCTTGCCGCAGCGGCCGGGACGGTACTTTGCTATTTCATTTTCTATACGCTCAACGAGTGGCTGTTTCGCCAGACCGAGTTCTCCGAGGGCATTGCCTGGGTCTACCTCCCGGCCGGGGTCAGGCTGATCTGCACCCTGCTCTTCGCCGAAGCCGGTTGCGTCGGCCTGCTGCTGGGCTCGCTGCTGACCACGTCGACCTACCGCCTGTTCCCGCATGACACGGTCACGGCGGCCGGGTATTGCATCATCTCGGCCGTCGCCCCCTATCTGGCCTATCGCCTCACGCTCTCGGGCATGGAACTGGGCCGCAACCTGGACAAGCTCACCACGACCCGGCTGATGGCCTGCATCCTCCTCTACGCGCTCTCCAATCCGCTGCTCCAGCTGACCTGGTTCGTCATGCGCGGCATCTACCCGCACTTCTGGAGCGGACTGATCGTCATGTCCATCGGCGACCTGTGCGGCTCGCTGCTGGTGGTCTACCTCTGCAAGATACTGCTGTCGCTGCTGCCCCTGCCGCGTCGATGACACGTCGATGATGCGCCTATGTGCGCCCCGCACGCGCAGGGCGCACATAGGCGCGGTCCCTGCGGCCCGAACTTCCTGACCAATTCCGCACGGTGTAATACGCACGACACAATTCCTCGTTACGCTGCGCATCGCTATAAAAACTATAGCGCTATGAATCATATAACGAAGCTTCGAGGAGTTGCAGCATGCGCAGCTGGGATGAACCCAAGAAACGGAAGGCCCGCGTCGAGATCATTCCCATGATCGATGTGATGATGTTCCTGCTGGTCTTTTTCGTACTGATCAGCTTGAACGTGATCCCGGCACTGGGCCTGAAGACCCAGCTGCCCAGCTCGACCACCGCCCAGGATCTCAAGCCGCAGAGCAAGGCCGTCATCACCATCGCCCGGGACGACGTGATCCAGGTCGATGGCGAGAACACCAGCCTGGAGGCGCTCACCGGGCGCCTGGACAAGCTGCGCAAGGAGGGCGAGAAACTCAACCTCATCATCAACAGCGACCGCGGCGTGGAAGTGCAGCGCCTGGTCGATGTGATGGACACGCTCAAGAAGGGCGGCTTCGATTCCATCTCGATTGCCACCCGCAAGCCGTGATCATGGGAACACCTTTCCTTTTTCGTTTCCGCGAGCCGCTGGCGACCCTGCCCTCACTGCTGGTGCTGCTGGCGCTGGTCGTAGCCGGCGTGCAGAAGGCGAGCGAACTGAAGCGCCACGAAGACCCGCAGCCGGTGCAGATCGCACTGATGGAGCTACCACCACCGCCGGTACCGCAACCCAAGGTGGAGACCCCGCCGCCGCCCAAGCCGGTACCACTGCCCAGGCAGCAGGAAACACCAAAGCCGGTCAGCAAACCCGCCCCGGCCAAACCGGTGAGCGCGCCCATCGAGCCGGCCATGCCGACTACCGAGGCCCCGCTGCTGGCAGCGGCCAAGCCGCAGCCCAGTGCGCCGACCACGCCAGCGGCGGCCCCGGCGGCAACGCCCACGCGGCCTGCACCACCAGTACCACCGGCGCCACCGCCGCCCGATACCGCCAATATCGAATCCCAGTACGTGGCCCAGTTGCGCGCCCATCTCAACAGCATCAAGCGCTATCCCACCGGTCGCGAAGCCAGCCAGCTGCGCCCGCAAGGCCGGGTGCGCGTGTGGTTCGTGCTGCGCCGTGACGGCAGCGTGGTCGAGCAGGGCATCGAGGGTTCGTCGAACTCCATGCTGCTCGACGACGCCGCCCGCAAGACCATCAACCGCGCCAGCTTCACCGGTTTCCCGGAAGGTGCATTCGGTGACGCCGCCACGCACCGTTTCACGGCAGAACTGGAATTCGTGCCGGGCTGATGCCGGACCGGCCATGACGTACTTACCAGGCATAACTACGTTTCATCACGCAATCCAATAAACTCAGGGGAACATGACATGCAATGCAAACTCACCCGGTTATCCTTGCTGATATCGGGGCTCTTCGTGGCCGGTGCACCGGCCTTCGCGCAGACCACGCCGACCACCGACGTGGGCACCGTGACGGTACAGGGCAGCAGCGGCACGGCCGCCGCCACCGGCCTGATCCAGGCCGAGGAATCGCCCAAGGCGCGCAGCTCGGTCAATCGCGACTACATCGAAAAGCAATCATCCAACGGCAACCCGTACCAGATGATCAACCTGCTGCCGGGCGTCAATACCTACGACAACGACGGCACCGGCCTGTTCGGCGGCAACATCCGCGTGCGCGGCTTCAACAGCGACCAGCTCGGCTTCACCATCAACGGTGCCCCGGTCAATGACTCCGGCAACTACGCGGTCTACCCGCAGGAATACACCGACGCCGAGAACCTGTGCAACATCTTCGTCACGCAAGGCTCGACCGATACCGAAGCGCCGCACGTGGGCGCCACCGGCGGCAACATCGGCATGACCACCTGTGCACCGGAGGACGAGCGTCGCATCCGCGTCACCAATGTCCTGGGTTCCAACAGCCTCTGGAAACGCTATGTCCGCTTCGATTCCGGCAAGCTCTTCGATGACCGCTTCAAGTTCTTCCTCTCCTATTCCAAGACCACCGCCGACAAGTTCAAGGGTGCGGGCGGCGCGATCAAGGACCACGTCGACTTCGGCGCCAACCTCGATCTCGGCCAGGGCAGCTTCATCAACGGCAGCATCCTGTACAACAAGGCTATCAACAACAACTACCGCTCGCTGACCAAGGCGCAGATCGCCCAGTACGGCACCGGCTATGACTTCGGCACCAGGGCGCCGGTGCACCAGCCGGCGGTGGCCGGCACGGCGCAGAACGACACCACCTACGGCCCCAACGCCAGCATCGCCAACGACAACTACTATGCCTATAGCCTGAACCCGTTCAAGAACTGGCTGGCCACGGTCAACGGCCACTTCCAGTTGAGCCCGACCTCCAGCATCGATGTCGATCCCTACTTCTGGTATGGCTTCGGCACAGGCGGCAACCAGTTGCAGAATGTCAAGGAAGGCGGCGTCGCCGGCGCCAGCCAGGTCGGCGGCGGTGTGCGCGACATCAACGGCGATGGCGACCGCCTCGATACCGTCTACGCCTACCAGGGCAGCGTACAGAAGACCTTCCGTCCGGGCGTGACCTTCAAGTTCAACCAGCAGCTCGACAACCACAAACTCATGGCCGGTTATTGGTACGAGCGCTCACGCCAGCAGCAAAATGGTCCCTTCAGCCCCGTCGACAGCAACGGCAACATCGCCGACCTGTGGCTGGAGAATTCCGACCAGTGGCTGCGCAACGCCGATGGTTCGGTACTGCAATACCGCGATACGATGACCATCAGCACGGCCCAGTCGATCTTCCTGCAGGACAGCATCAACCTGATGAACGACAAGCTCAACGTGCAGGTGGGTGGCCGCTACTCCTCCATCGATCGGGACTTCACCAACTATCCGAGCAGCGGCTCCACCAGCGGCACGGCCAGCAACGCCAGCGCCGGCTACTACAAGGTCAAGAAGTCCTATGCCGACTTCCTGCCCAGCCTGGGTCTGCGCTTCCAGCTCGATGAGAAGCAGTCGGTCTTCTTCAACGCCGCCAAGAACTTCAAGGCGCCGGGCAACTTCTCGTACTTCAACCTGCTCTCGGGCGGCAGCATCGTCAACGGCCAGCTGGTCGGCGCGACCCAGCGCGCCGTGCCGGTGGACAAGGAAACCTCCTGGAACTACGACCTGGGCTACCGCTACAACACCGACAAGTGGATGTTCTCCAGCTCGGTGTTCTACATCGATTATCACAACCGCATCGCCAGCGCCTACAACGCCGACACCAACAGCAAGACCGACTACAACGTCGGCGACTCGACCTCCAAGGGCTTCGAGCTGGAGTCTGGCTATGCACTGACCCGCAACCTGTCGATGTATGGTTCGCTGTCCTACATCAAGAGCAAGATGAAGGATGACATGCGCAACAGCGCCACCCAGGTGCTGCCGACCTCGGACAAGGAATTCCCGGATACCCCGAACTGGCTCTCGGCCCTGTCGCTGCAGTACCAGCAGGATGGCTGGTATGTGTTCGGCCAGGCCAAGTACACCGGCAACCGCTACACCACGCTGGTCAACGACGACAGCATTGGCGGCTACACCGTCTTCAACGCTGGCGCCGGCATCACCCTGCCATCGACCTCGTGGATGAAGAAGCCGACCATCCGCCTCAATGCCTACAACCTGTTCGACAAGCAATACCTGAACCTGAACAGCGGTAGCGGCAGCCAGTTCACCACCAATGCCAACACCGTCAACGGCATCAGCGGCAGTGCGCCGTCGTTCTACGTGGGCGCCCCGCGCACCTTTACCGTGACCCTGACCGCGGACTTCTGATCGCGGCCAACCCCGGGGGCGGCGTCACCGATTGGTGGCGCCGTCCCGTAACTGCAAGAGAGGCAAGCATGAACATGCAATTACTCCACGAACTGGCTTTCTACCTGATGTATGCCTGCGCCGCGCTGGCCATCTTCGTCATCGCCGAACGCGGCCTGTTCTTCGCCTACACGATGCGCCAGGCCACCGGCCTGGAGCGCGCCATGACCCACGCGGTGCAGCACGTGCAGGAATTGCCGGCCGAGCTGACCGCGCGTCCCAGCCTGCCGCTGGCACTGGTGACCGACATCCTCTCCGAGAAGCACCACCTGCATTCGGAAAAGGACCTGGAAGACTTCAGCGAATCGGTCTATATCGCCAAGCGCGGTGAAGTGCAGCAACGCCTGTGGATCCTGGACACCATCGTCACCGCGGCTCCCCTGCTGGGCCTGCTGGGCACCATCCTGGGCATCATCGACACCTTCAAGGCATTGGCGGTCTCGGGTGTCTCCGATCCCGGCCAGGTCTCGCAAGGCATCGGTACGGCCCTGTATGCCACTGCGCTGGGTATCGGCATTGCCGTGGTCGGCATGTTCTTCTTCAACCTGTTCCAGGAACGCATCGAACGCATCAACGATCACCTGAAGGTGTTGATGCTGCGCGCCTGCGTGGGTCGTGGCGGCCAGCCGCAATCCAGCCCGCAACCGCACGGCAAGCTGCACGTGGCCTGAACCGGTTCATGACCATCATGATCGCTCCCCGTCGCATGAGCCTGCGCCTGGCCGCCGCATTCGGCCTGGCGCTCACCCTGCATGGCACGGCCCGTGCCGAATTTTCCATCCCCGGTTTCGAGCTGGTGCATACCGTCCCGCGTGAGACCACGCTGGCCACCCCCGACCTGCGCGATGCCGCCCTGGTCTGGAAGGAAATGTTCGACAGCGCCCGGCGCGAGATCGTCATCGGCCAGTTCTATGTGGCCGGCCAGGACGGCGAGGCACTCGACGACATCGTGGCCCACCTGGAAGCGGCCGGACGGCGCGGCGTGAAGATCCGCTTCCTGATGGAAAAGAAGGGCGAGTTCGCCTCGGTGCCGGCCACGATAGAAAGGCTCAGGCGCATCCCCAACCTGGAGTTCCGCCAGATCGACTACGCCAGGATGACCGGCAACGGCATCGTCCACGCCAAGTACTTCGTGGTCGATGGCCAGAGCGCCTTTGTCGGCAGCCAGAACTTCGACTGGCGCTCCTTCTCGCATATCCACGAGACCGGGCTCAAGATCAGCGATGTCGCCGTGGCAGCGCAGGTGCAGGCGATCTTCGAGATCGACTGGGCGGCACAGGCGGCCATTGCCGCCGGCCAGCCCCCTGCACCGACCAACCGCACCGTCGTGGCGGCCGATCCCAAGGCCGGCAACTACCTGGTGGCCAGTCCGAACGCCTTCAATCCTCCCGGCGTCGGTGATTCCCAGAGCGAACTGGTGCGCCTGATCGGCCAGGCCCGGCAGGAGGTACGGGTGCAGTTGCTGGACTACGCGCCGCTCTCCTACGGCCCCGACCACACCCGTCCGTACTACGCGGTGATCGACGATGCCCTGCGCGCGGCTGCCACACGCGGCGTGCAGATCAAGCTGATGGTGTCGAACTGGAACACCGAGCAACCGGCCATCCGCTACCTGCAGAGCCTGGCACTGCTGCCCAACGTGGACATCCGCATCGTCACGCTGCCGCAGGCCTCCAGTGGTTTCATCCCGTTCGCGCGGGTGATCCATACCAAGGCCATGAGCATCGATGGCGAGGTGGCCTGGATCGGCACCAGCAACTGGGCCGGCGGCTACCTGGACAACTCGCGCAACCTGGAAGTGGTCCTGCACGACGCCAAGATGGCGCGCCGCGTGGCCGAGCTGCACGAACAGACCTGGAGTTCTTCCTATGCGCAGCCCATCGATGTGCTGCGGGTCTATCCACGCCCGGCCAAGGGCAAGCCGTCCTCGGAATAGGACGAGACCAGCCTGAAAAGCGGCGCCATTTGCAGGGCGCCGCTGATGCTTTCCGCTTCCTGGACTACACTGACGCAATGTAGCGACCTTTCGTCATTGTGTAGCATCCACTGGAGGAGAACGGACATGATCAGGCTGGACCAACTGGACGACATCGACCGCCAGCTCCTCTCCATCCTGCAGTTGAACGCGCGCGAGCCGGTGGCCGAGATCGCCCGCCGCCTGGGTGTGGCGCGCACCACGGTGATCGCCCGCATCGCCCGACTGGAACAGGCCGGGGTCATCGGCGGCTATACCTTGAAGCTGGGACGCGACCTGGTCGATCCCAGCCTGCAGGCCTATGTCGGCATCACCGTGCAGCCCAAGGCCGGGCGCGATGTGATCCGCCGCTTCAGCCGCATCCCCGAAGTGCAGCAACTGTGCGCCGTCAGCGGCGAGTTCGATTACGTGGCCTGGCTGCGCGTGGGAACGCCTGAGCAGCTGGACAAGATACTGGACCAGATCGGCGAGATGGAGGGCGTCATCAAGACCACCACCTCCGTGGTCCTGGCCCGCAAGATCGACCGGGGCGACGTGGCGCGGACCGGTTGATGCTACATAACGTCACCATCACAATACATATCGTCGAAATTCCTCATACTTTCTGACGATTTGCCAATTTATTCTGTCGTGACGACTCCCTAGAATGAAGCCATGGTCCACCACGGGACCACCACTTCGGGAGAGTCATCATGCGCACCGTCCTGCTCGGCGCCGGCCACATCGGCCAGACCATCGCCCGCCTGCTCTCCGAGAGCGGCGACTACAACGTCACCCTCGCCGACCGCGATGCCCGGGCGCTCCAGGCCGCCTCGGCGCTGCATGTGGAAAAGACGCTGCTCGATTCCACCGACCCGGCCTTGCTGGCCACGCTGCTGGAGCGCGCCGACATCGTCATCAATGCCCTGCCCTATCACATGGCGGTAACGGTGGCCACGGCCGCACGCGACACCGGCACCCACTACTTCGACCTGACCGAGGATGTCCATGCCACACGGGCCATTGCCGCACTGGCTGACGATGCCAGGGTGGCCTTCATGCCCCAGTGCGGGCTGGCACCGGGCTTCATCGGCATCGCCGCACATCACCTGGCGGCCGGTTTTGACGAGGTGCGCGATATCAAGATGCGGGTGGGCGCGCTGCCGCAGTTCCCCACCAATGAACTGAAATACAACCTGACCTGGAGCGTGGATGGGCTCATCAACGAGTATTGCCATCCCTGTGAGGCGCTGCGCGATGGAGAGCGCCTGCAGGTCGATGCGCTGGCCGACCTGGAACATTTCTCGCTCGATGGCGTGGAGTACGAAGCCTTCAATACCTCCGGCGGCCTGGGCAGCCTGTGCGAGACGCTGGCCGGACGGGTGCGCAACCTGGACTACAAGTCGGTGCGCTATCCCGGCCACCAGGCCAGGATGAAGTTCCTGCTGGCCGACCTCGACCTGCGCCACGACCAGGAGCTGCTCAAGACCATCCTGCGCCGCAGCGTGCCCTCGACGATGCAGGACGTGGTGCTGGTCTTCGTCACCGTCAGCGGCCTGCGCGAGGGCAAGCTGATGCAGGAGGTGTTCACCCGCAAGATCTTCGCCACCCGCGAGAACGGGCAGGAGCAGAGCGCCATCCAGCGCACCACGGCCGCCGGCGTGTGCGCGGCGGTGGACCTGTTCCGCAGTGGTAAGCTGCCACGCCATGGCTTCATCCGCCAGGAGCAGATCGCCCTGCCGGATTTCCTGGCCAACCGCTTCGGGATGATCTATGCCTGATCGTGCCCGGTAGCGATCTGCTGGCGGCCGGGCTCACTTCCCGCCGGTGACGTCGAGGAAGGTCCCCGTGATGAATGAGGCCTCTTCGCTGGCCAGCCACAGCACCGCGCGTGCCACCTCTTCGGGCTGGCCGCCACGGCCCATGGGAATGGAATCCCTGACGCGGTTGACCCGGTCCGGCTCGCCGCCGCTGGCGTGCATGTCGGTGTAGATATGGCCGGGGCGGATGCAGTTCACGCGGATGCCCTCGCGCGCGACTTCCTTGGCCAGTCCGATGGTGAAGGTCTCCAGTGCGCCCTTGGAGGCCGCATAGTCGACATATTCATTCGGGCTGCCGAGCCGGGCCGAGGCGGACGACAGGTTGATCACCACGCCGCCTCGTCCCTGGTGCCGATGGGCCATGCGCCTGACCGCCTGCTGGGCGCACAGCATGGGCCCGATGGCATTGACGGCGAAGATGCGCTGCATGCGCGCGAAGTCCAGATCCTCCAGCCGGGATTGCCGCTGCAGGATGGCGGCGTTGTTGACCAGGACGTCGATGCGGCCGAAGCTGTCATCGAGCGCGTCGAACATCCGCGCCACCTGGTCCGGATCGGCGCTGTCGGCTTGCACGGCCAGGGCGCGTCGTCCCAGCTTGTGCACGTCGGCGACGACCGCCTCGGCCGCCTCCACGTTGGTCACATAGCTGAGCACCACATCATAGCCACGGGCCGCCGCCAGGCGTGCGGTGGCCGCGCCCATGCCGCGGCTACCGCCGGTGATCAGGATGACAGGGGCTGGTTGAGTATCAATCGTCATGCGAAGTTCTCCACGGATCAGACAGGAAGGAAGGCGCGCCCGCGCTCAGCCGATCATGACCGCGCCGGCAGCAATGGCGACGCAGGCCAGCAGGCGTGACAGGCTCAATGGCTCGCCCAGGAAACGATGGCCGATCAGGGCCGCGAACAGCACGCTGGTCTCGCGTAGTGCCGATACCGCCCCCATCGGGGCGACCGACATCGCGTGGATGACGATGCCATAGGCCAAGAGCGAGACCAGCCCACCGGCAGCGGCCTTGGCCACGCTGCGGCCGGCATCGGCGGGCCAGAGCGCCCGTACCCCGCGCAAGGCGACAAAAACCAGGGGCATCAGCAGCCCCCACAAGGCGCACATCCACGCGGTATAAGCCATCGGCGCGCCCGACAGGCGCACGCCAATGCCGTCGGTCACACTGTAGGCGGCGATGAAACAGCCCGTGCCGAGTGCATAGGGCAGGCTGGGCAGGCCGAGCCTGCGGCCCCGCAAGGAGAGCACAATCATGCCCAGCGAGACCAGCGCAATGCCCAGCAGGGCGGTCAGGTCCATCGTCTCGCCGGCAAGCCACACCGCACCCAGCGTCACCAGCATGGGCGAGCAGCCGCGCGCGATCGGGTAGGTCTGTCCGAGGTCACCGGCCCGGTAACTGCGCACCAGGAACAGGTTGTAGCCGACATGCAGAATCGCCGAG
>JAFAMT010000134.1 GCA_019233085.1 Herbaspirillum sp. | reverse complement strand
TGCGTGAGATCCCCCGTGAAGACGATAAACTCGGGCGCAATCGGCAAGGCATTGACTGCAGCGACGGCCTTCTTCAGGGTGTTGGCGGCGTCCGGATTGGCCGGGCCGCTGTAACCCCAGTGAGAATCCGACAGTTGCACGAAATAGAAATCCTCCGTACCAGCGCCACCGGCCGCCCGTGCCGTCCCGTAGAGGCCGGAGATGAAGACGGCGCCGCCACCGGCAGCCGTCAGTTTCAAGAAATGTCGACGATTGATCATGTCATGCTCCTCGCTAAGGGAATCGTTGGGCTGCCTACTTGTTCGTTGCGTTGGTGGCGCGACCGGCGTGTTTCAGGTAAGCGATCAGGTCGGCCCTATCCTCGGGGGATGCCACCAGAAAGCCCATCTTGTTGCCCGGGATGAATTGCTCGGGATTACGCAGCCATTGATCCAGGGTCTTTTCATTCCAGATCACCTTGGAGGCCTTGAGCGCGTCCGAATACTCGTAATCGGGCGCACTACCCGCCTTGCGGTTGAACACACCCTGATGGGCCGGGCCGACGCCGTTGTAGGCAATCGAATGGCAACTGGCACAAAGTTGTTGATACAGAACCTGACCGCGCAGCTCAGGCGGCGCAGCCCCTGCCGGCGCCGGTATCAGCAGCGATGGCAGCAAGAGCGTCCATGGCAACAGGAATAGGGAGCAAAAGCCGCCGGGGAATCGAATACCCTTCATGAGAATCACCTTTGTTTCCGGGTTGAATGCAGAGCCACACCTTGCATAACCGGCCAA
Source organism: Herbaspirillum sp. (assembly GCA_019233085.1). GTDB lineage: Bacteria > Pseudomonadota > Gammaproteobacteria > Burkholderiales > Burkholderiaceae_D > Herbaspirillum. The sequence goes on along the minus strand of JAFAMT010000134.1, from coordinate 11,391 downwards.
TGGCCCCGAATATTCCCAGGGAGGCGCTATTTATTTCAAAAAAATAGCGCCTAGGACGGGAATAAACATCGCCGCCACCGCGTCTGTTAGAACAGTGCTGAATCAGCTAAAGGTGAGCATTTGACTCCTGATAAGAAAAACGAGCGCTTTGAACGCTTGGCCCTGCCTCATCTTGACGCCGCGTATAGCCTGGCGCGCTGGCTGACGGGTGACGACTTTGCTGCGCAAGACGTGGTGCAGACAGCCTATGTAAGGGCTTTCCGGTTTTTCGATCAGTTCAGGGATGACAATCCCCGCGCCTGGATCCTGACGATCGTGCGGCGCACGTTTTACAGCTCGCTGCGCGAGCAGTACCAGCAGCAAGAGCACATTGATTTTGATGAGGCCTTGCATAGTGGCGCAGAACAACTGGGCGGGGCGTCGGCCTTTGCTGTCGGCAATCAGCCGGAAGGCATTGCCGCCGGGCGCGATATGCAGCGCATCATCAATGCGGGGCTGGACACACTGCCCTATATTTTTCGGGAGGTGGTGGTCCTGAAGGACCTCGAAGACCTGTCCTACAAGGAAATCGCGGAAGTGGTCGAGGTCCCCATCGGCACCGTGATGTCGCGTCTGGCCCGTGGCCGGAAGTTACTGGGCGCGTTTCTGCAAAAAAATGGTATTGGAGCTGGCAATGAGCTGTGAAGAATGTCAACAAAACCTCCAGGCTGCCCTGGACGGCGAACTCGACGCCGCGACCCGCAGCATTCATGAGCAGCATCTCGCCTCCTGCTCCACATGCCAGCAGGCGCAGGCCGAATTGCTCGGGGTACGGCGCCTGGTTCGCGCTCATGCCAGCCGCCACACCGCACCGGCAACGCTGCGTCTGCGCGTGGTGAGCGACATCGCCCGGGCCGCGCCAGCAGCACCGGTTGCCCCAGCGGCCGCCCCCCGCTCCTCGCTGGAGCGGCTATTTGGACATCTGCAGCGCTGGCCATGGGCAGGCATCAATCTGGGCGTTGCAACGACCGCCTCGGTGGCGTTCGCGGTGGTCCTCTCCTTGTACATGCAGATACCGTCCGAACAGGAGAGGACCGATCAGGAAATTGTCGCCACCCATTTCCGCTCGCTGCAGGTCGATCACCTGGCCGATGTGGTCTCTACCGACAAGCACACCGTCAAGCCCTGGTTCAGTGGCAAGCTGGATTTCTCGCCGCCGGTACTGGACTTGTCCGATCAGGGCTTTGCGCTGATCGGTGGGCGGCTCGATTACTTCGATCAGCATGCGGCTGCCGCGATGGTATATCGGCATGACAAACATCTGATTAATCTGTTTGTCTGGCCGGACCAGGTCGCACGCAGCAGCAAGCTCAGATCGATCCACGGCTTTCAACTGTTGCGCTGGTCGGACGGCGAAATGGCCTACGCCGCCATCTCGGATTTGAATGGAAGCGAGCTGCGGCAATTCCAGCAGCTCCTGGTGGGGCGCGTCAGCAGGGGCAACTAAGAAGATGCCTGCCGATGAAAGAACACCTTCAAGACGCACGCCGCTACAGCGCCTGGCTGAAATGCAGCCCCCGCGAAAGCAATCCCTCGCGGAAGTAAAAGCGCTGCGCCAGCGCATTGCCCAGGGCGGTATCGAGCACCAGATGGGCGCATTCCTGGCGCCCGGCCTCCTGGCGCAGTGCCTTGATCAGAATGCCTCCGATACCCTGGCGGCGGGCGCCAGCAAGCGCGACAAGGTCATCGACATAGAGAAAGCGTCCATACAGCAGGTTTTCCTGGACGCGATATCCGGCAACCCCCACCACCTGCTCATCCTGCCAGGCGGCCAGCAGGCGATAGCCTTGCCCCGCCTGACGGCGCGCCTGGGTGGCGAAGGCGGTGGCATCGGCAAGGTGCGGCCGCAACGCGTGGATGACGTCGAAGCAGGCCAGGTAGTCCCCTTCGCTTTCGACATGACTCAATCGGATAGAACTCATTAAATTCTCCTTGTTGGCAAGCCATGACTCTAAGAAAATAATGTCCTAGCTGAAAGCGGCAAGATCCGAGTTTTCCAATGGGACATTGATATGGACATGCAACACCTGAATCCGGACCGCTCGCACCAGGCGCCGATATTCATGCAGCTGTATCAGCGCTATCGCGATGCCATCAACACCGGGAAGCTGCAACCGGGTGATCGGGTACCCTCGGTACGCAGCCTCGCCAGCGAGCTCAATCTGGCCCGGGGTACGGTAGAGAGGGCTTACCAGATGTTGACCAGTGAAGGCTATTTCCTGGCGCGGGGGCCGGCGGGTACGGTCATCTCCCCTCAACTGCAGGGTCTGGCGGTGCCCGCCTCAGGCGCCACCACCACCGTTTCCGGAAAGACAGCTGCACGGGCACAGACCGTGGCCGTGGGTCCGCCACGAGCTTTGCAGCTTGGGCTGCCGGCGCTGGACGCGTTTCCGCGCAAGACCTGGGTGCGGCTGGCGGCCCAGAATCTTCGCAGCCTGGACGGGGCCGCCATGAGCTATCCCGACGCCCAGGGCCATGCGCCGCTGCGCCGTGCCATCGCGGCCTATCTGGGCGTCTCGCGCGGCATTGCCTGTTCCCATGAGCAGATATTCGTCACGGCGGGATATCGGAGTGCGCTGGAACTGATCTGCCGCACCCTGCTCAAGCCCGGTGCGACCGGATGGTACGAAGATCCCGGCTATATCTTTGCCCGCCAGTTCCTGCAATATGCGGGAATGCGCCTGGTAGCGGTGCCGGTGGATGAGGAGGGACTGAATGTGGCCACCGGCCAGGAACGGGACGCCAAGGCCCGCTTTGCCGTGGTGACGCCCACGCACCAGAGTCCGTTGGGAATGGCCATGTCCCTGCCGCGCAGATTGCAGTTGCTGGACTGGGCCAGCCGGGCCCGGGCGTGGATCATCGAAGACGACTACGACAGCGAGTTCCGTTACCACGGCCAGCCGCTCGCCCCCCTGAAGAGTCTGGATCGCGACGGCCGCGTGTTGTACACCGGCACATTCAGCAAAGCACTGTTTCCCGGACTGGGCCTGGCTTACCTGGTCGTGCCGGTGTCGCAGGTCGAGCGCTTCCGGGCTGCGGCAGACACCAAAGGCGGGCCAGGCTCCCTCCACCTGCAGGCGACGGTGGCCGCGTTCATGGAGCAAGGCCATTTCGCGCGTCACCTGCGCAAGATGCGTGCGCTCTACGCCGCCCGCCGTGGCTATCTGGTGGATGCCCTCTTGCAGCAGTTCGACGGCCGTCTGCACGTGCAGTCTCAGGCAGGTGGCATTCATCTGCTGGCCAAGCTGACTCGCCGGGAGAGCGACCGTTCATTGGCCGAGGCCGCCCGCGCCGATGGCCTGGCCATCGCCGCACTGAGTCAATGGCAGATCCGCAGGAGCGGATACGGCGGGCTGTTGATGGGATTTGCCAATGTCACCGACCCGACCATGGCGAGCGCGCTGACCAAGCGCTTGCAGGCTGCCTTGCGCTCAGGCTGAGGAGCTTGCGCCTACGCCTAGGGGAAGACATGGGCCAGATCGAGCCGGCACCGCTCCACTCAAAGCTCCAGATGGAAGAACTGGCTATGTCCGTTCGCCTGATAATTGGCGAACGGTTCTCCGGCTTGAAAACCCTTGTTCCGGTAAAGCGCAAGTGCCGGTTCAAACGCACTGCCACTGCCCGTTTCCAGGCTGAGGCGCTGCCATCGGCGGGCGCGGGCAGTCAAGATAAGCTGATCCAGGATGACGGTGGCGACACCCTTGCGGATGAAATCCGGATGCGTGCGCATCGACTTCACTTCGCCATGCGCGCCGGCAAGCTGCTTGAGTGCGCCAATACCGGCTATCTTGCCGTCGGACCAGGCGCTCCAGACTGTCACCCCTGGCTGCCGAAGACCTGACAGATCCAGCGCAAAGACGGTGCCGGGCGGCGATCCGGCATGCATTCCCGCCAGATGCAGCGCCAGCAGTTCCAATGTCTGGGGGTCGGTCAGGTCGTCTTCGCGAACAGTCAACAAGGCTTTCTCCATTTCCACAACGATAGTCTTGAACGCTGTCTCAGTTGAGCCAGGTCCCTTGATAAACGGGCGTTACCGGCCCGGCAAGAAACACGCTACCGCAGCCATCCCACTGGACCGAGACAACACCACCGTCGCATTCCACCTCCACGACAGCATCCAGCAGCCCGCGCCGGATGCCATTGACCACGGCACCGCAACAGCACGAGCCCGACCCGAGTGGAATCCTTCCTCCGCGTTCCCATATCCGCAACCGAATCCGGTTGCGACGGATGACCTGCACGAAATGCACATTGGTCTTCAGCGGAAACAGTGGATGGCTTTCCATGGCTCGCCCCCTGGCCTCGACGTCGACTTGCGCAACTTCGTCCACGAAGTAGGTGCAATGAGGGTTACCCATGCTGCAAGCGCTGGGGTTGTCTGCCAGAGGAAGCGCGAGGGTATCGACTTCCCTGGACAAGGGAATTTCGCGCCAGTCCAGCAGCGGCTTGCCCATGGCGACCGAGACCGACTGCTCGCCGTCCTTGCGGCAAATCAGCAACCCACGGTTGGTGCGCACCGTCATGCTGGAAAGATCGCCCTCCTGCATGAGTTTCCATGCCACGCCGCGGGTGGCGCTGCCGCAGACATCCAGTGTCGAGCCATCGGCATTCCAGAAGTGCAGGCGCGCCTTGGCATCATCGCAGTCCGAGATCGTCACCAGCTGGTTGAAACCGATTCCGTAGTGGCGCTCACCCATTTGCGCGATGACGCTGGGCGCGATGTCTGCCCTCTGCCCTCGCAGATCAACGATGACGAAGTCGTCACCGTTCGCGTGCCATTTCGTAAAACCAATCTCCATCAACGTCATCCGTCTGTCGAATCGTTTGAGCCATGATCCGGGACCAGGCCTCCCCCCGTGATACAGGTCAGCGTATCGACCGCAGGATACTCCAGATCGGCCCGGCCGACTCGAAGCCGATGCCGGCAAGGTCGGGAAGCGAGACAGCCCCGTCAACCAGCTGGGCGCCATCGAAGAGTCCGTTGAACGGATGGAACGCCAAGGGCGTGATTTCGCCACCGCCCAGCCCGAGTGCGGCAGCGATGTGCAGCGCGAAGAGCTGCCCGCCATGAGGCCAGAAGGATCTGGCCGACCACCCTCTGGAGGTAAAGAACCTGACGATCTGCAGATATCCGCACAGACCATAGCAATGCACGGGATCGAAAACCAAGATATCCCGGTCTGCGCGCACGCCGCCATGCGCTTCCAGCAATTTTGCCTCCGCCAGCGAGAAGAGCGCCTCTCCCGACGCCAGCGCTGGCGCATAGAGCTCGCTCAAGCGCGCCTGGGTAGCGAAATCCAGCGGATCGCAGACGTCCTCGAACCATCGCAGACCCAACGGAGCCAGCGCCATCGCCACCTCCACGCTTTGCACCGGATCGTAGGCGTTCATGGCGTCCACTGCCAGATTCTCCGGGCCTGATATCAGGCGCGCGGCAACGTCGATACGCTGCCGGTCTTGGGCGAAATCGGTCTGGCCGATCTTGATCTTGATCTGCCCGTAGCCAAGATCGGCCAATTGACGAATCTCCTCGGACAAGCGGAACAGATCCCGCGTGGGATAGAGATAACCGCCCGAGGCATAAAGCCGCACACGGGGCGAAGCACTTACCGCGAGATCAAGATAGCCGGCCAGATATTGATGCAGCGGCAGGCCGGCGATCTTGGCTGCCGCGTCCCAGATCGCCATATCCAGGGCGCCCACGGCAACGCATCGCTCGCCGTGACCACCCAACTTCTCGCCACGCATCATGACGTTCCAGGCCAGGAATGGATCAAGCTCCCCGCGCCCATTGGTCAGCAGACCTGGCGCTGCCCGCAACAAGCGCGGTGCGAAACGCTCCCGGATCAGACCGCCTTGTCCATATCGCCCCACGGAAGCATAGCCATAGCCGATGACAGGCTTGCCGTCGCGAATGACATCGGTCTCGATGGCGACAATGCTCGTGGTGAGTTCCGACCGGGCCAGGCTAGCGTCGGCATACCGCGATAAGGGAATCAATCTCTCCCTGACGTCGACAATTCTCAATGCTCTCATCCTCTCGTACCGGCACCGCGCCGAGCAACATTTTTCCGGGGCTAGTTAATCCGGCGCCACACGGAAATGGGAACATCGCCATTAGGCCGGGGCACCACGCGATAGATCAATTCGTCATTCTTCAATTCGAAGGAGCGCTTTTGCTGCTGTCCCTCCCAATTGGGGAAGGATGCGCCCTCGATGTGGAAGACCAGCGTCTGGCCACTCGCCTCCACGCTGAGCGTGCCGAAATGGGTGCTGGATCCCATCACAGCCGACTGGTACTCGGCGGGTGTCGCGGCGGCCTTGTCGGCGGAAGCAAACTTGGGCCGCTCGGCCTTGAAGATCTGCAGCGAATAACGCCCTTGCGCATCGATGAACAGCATGCCCTTGGGCGCCTGTCCATAGTCGCGCGCCCTGGTGCCGTCGGTATGCACCACGTCTGCCGCGGCCAGGGTCCATGTCCCGACCATGGCCGGATTGATCGGCTCCGCATGGGCAGGCGCGCTGAGCGTCGCCAGCAAGCCCAGAGAAACAACCGTAGTAATAACCAGATACTTAGATTTCAGTCCCTTCATATGACCAACTCCTTTTCGATTCAATTGGATTGCCGCAGGTAGGCCGGACTCCACTAGCAGATGCGCACTGCGTTGGCGACCGACAGTGCGAATGATGGTAAGTGAAAAAAAATGGCCATGGGTGCGATAATTCGGAACTCATACTTTAGAAAAACTGGACAATGTCGCTACCCAATCTGGATATGGACGCCCTGCGTACCCTCTTGGCCATTCAACAGCTGGGCAGCTTGCATCGTGCGGCTGATGGCATCGGACGTTCTCAATCGGCGGTGAGCCAGCAGATGCGAAAGCTTGAGGAACAGATCGGCCTGCCCTTGTTCCGGCGCAAGGGACGCAAGCTGGCATTGACCGAAGCGGGGGAACTGGTGCTCTCCTATGCGCGACGGATACTGAGTCTGAACGACGAGGCCGTGTACGCCGCGCGTGGCACCTCCATCGATGGCATCGTCCGGTTCGGCCTGCCTGAAGACTTTGCCGACACATGGCTGACTGCAGCCTTGGGCCAGTTCAAGAAGAACCATCCAGCCGTGCAGGTCCAGGTCGCCGTTGAGCGCAATGGCATGCTGCTGGAACGACTGGATCGCGGCGAACTCGATCTCGTTCTGGCCATGGGTTACGAGGGTCGTGCCGATGCGCATGCACTGGCCACCTTGCAGATGGCGTGGATCGGCCCCGCAGGCATGAAAGCTATCCCGGTCGCGCAAGGCCCGCTGGATCTAGCCCTCTATCCCCTGCCCTGCCTGTTTAGGCGCGCCGGCATCGAAGCACTGGACAAGGCGAACATCTCCTGGCGCGCCGCCTACACCACCGGCAGCCTGCATAGCCTGTGGTCCGGCGTCGAGGCTGGCCTGGGGATCACTTTGAGAACGCTGGTCGGCCTGCCCGCTTCCCTGCGGCAGCTCGGCGCCAAGGAGGGACTTCCTCCCCTGCCATCGGTTGCGCTGTGCTTGCACGATGGACATGGCAATTCCGCGCAGGCGGTGCGACAGTTGAAGCAGGTCGTCATGCAGAGCGCCACGTCGGGTCTGCGCTGATCCGGCCGGGTTGCACAGGAACGGGCCTTCATAGCTTCAGGGCTGCTGAGGCAAGAGGACCAGCGCCCGGCGCAACACGTCCATCACACCGAAGCTCATGACCATGGCCGACGGGTCGAGCGCATCAAGGTCGAACCAGGCCGCCTCCAGCGCATCGTCTCCCGCATGCGGCGTGCCGCTGGTCCAGCGACAGGCGACGGCGATGAGCACGTAGTGCTGGCGCAGGCTGCCATCGTCGGCGCGGTCCAGTGCATCCACTGCGGTGAAGACCGATTGCACTTCTGCGCGCACACCGGTTTCCTCGAACAGCTCACGCAGCGCAGCCTCTTCGATGCCTTCGCCGAAATCGATCTTGCCGCCGGGGAAGCCCCAGTATCCGGCATCCGGAGGATTGGCCCGGCGTACCAACAAGACTGCATGGTCTTTCAGCACCACGGCGATGGTCGCCGGCACGGGGCGGCGTACCTTTCCTGCCGGTGCTGCCGGTGCTGCGCTGGCGGAAGAATTCATGACGCCCCCCTCATCACCTATCACCTGAGCAAGCTCAGAATCGCGCCGCCAGCTCCGCCGCACGCTCCTTGGCATGGGCTATGCACTCCTGTGCAAGTCCGTCCCAGGTATGTTCCACCTGCAGGCTTTGCACCTCCTGCACACCGATGAACTTGAGCCAGAACTCGATGTAGCCGGATTGATGCTCGAAGCCAGGGCTGCTCATCTGCCGGCCCTCCGGCTGGCTTTGCCCGCGCACATGGATGACCAGTGCACGTGGAATCTGCAGCAGCGGCCCATAGGCGCTGCCATCGAAGCTGAACAGCATATTGCGCTGGCTGACCAGGTCGATGAGCTGCTTGAGCTTGTAGGGATAGGAGAAATTCCACATCGGTATGCCGATGACGATGCGTTCCGCCTGCTGGAAGCGCCGCACCAGCCCATCGATGGCGGACCAGGCGGCCTGCTCGTCGGCGTTCATCGGCTCCTTGGACACCCGCTTGTACTTGGCGCCGATGGTCTTGCTGTCGAATTCGGGAAGCGGCTCTTCCCAGATATTCAAGGTGTCGACCTCGCAGGCCGGAAAACGCTGACGGCAAGCCTCAAGGAAGGTATTGGCCACGGCGATCGAAGCCGATTTCTCGCCACGGGGTGAGGCAATGATGTGCAGTATGCGCATGTTGAAACTCCTGAAGTTGTTCTGCTCAGATCGCCGAAGGATCGGTCTTGTCGACGTCAATGCCATAGCGCCGGATCGCCTCTGTGACCGATTGCCGGGGAATGCTGCCATCATCGGCCAGGGCCTTGAGCGCGGCCAGCACGATGAAGTGCCGGTCCACCTCGAAGAAGGTGCGCAGCGATTCGCGGGTATCCGATCGGCCGAAGCCATCGGTGCCCAGGCTGACGAAGCGGCGGTCATGGATGAAGGGGCGGATCTGGTCGCCGACGATCTTCATGTAGTCGGTGGCCACCACCACCGGTCCCGGATGTCCCTGCAGAGCCTGTGCGACGTAGGGGATGCGTTCGGCTTGGTCGGGATGCAGCAGGTTCCAGCGCTCGGCGGCCATGCCATCGCGGCGCAGCTCGGTCAGGCTGGTGGCGCTCCAGACTTGGCAGCCGATGGCAAAGTCCTGATTCAGCAATTCGGCTGCCGCCATGACCTCGCGCAGGATGGCGCCACTGCCCATGAGCTGCACGGTGGGCGCCGCGCCGCTGGCGACGGGGTGTTCCGAGAGCAGATAGAGGCCCTTGAGAATGCCTGCTTCGCTGCCTTGCTTCAATCCGGGATGCGGGTAGTTTTCATTGAGCAGGGTGATGTAGTAGTAGATGTCTTCCTGGTCGACGTACATGCGGCGCAGGCCATCCTGGATGATCACCGCCAGCTCATGGGAGAAGGTCGGGTCGTAGGAGATGCAGCTGGGGATCACCGAGGACAGCACGTGGCTATGACCATCGTCATGCTGCAGCCCCTCGCCCATGAGCGTGGTCCGGCCGGAGGTGGCCCCCAGCAGGAAGCCGCGCGTACGCGCATCGGCAGCCGCCCAGGCCAGGTCGCCGACGCGCTGCAGGCCGAACATGGAATAGAAGATGTAGAACGGAATGGTCGCCAGACCATGATTGGCATAGGCCGTCCCTGCGGCGATCCAGGACGAGATCGCGCCGGATTCGTTGATGCCTTCCTGCAGGATCTGGCCATCCTTGGCCTCCTTGTAGTAGCTCAGCTGGCCGGCATCCTGGGGCGTGTAGAGCTGTCCCAGGTAGGAGTGGATGCCGATCTGCCGGAACAGTCCTTCCATCCCGAAGGTACGCGATTCATCGGGAACGATGGGAATGACCAGCTTGCCCAGTTGCGGGTCCTTCAGCAAGGTCGTCAGGATGCGCACGAAGGCCATGGTGGTCGACAAGCCGCGCTCGCCGCTGCCCTGGAGCTGGCCGGAAAAGGCCGACAGCGGTGGCACCGGCAGCGGCTCCACCTTGCTGATGCGCGCCGGGATGTAGCCGCCCAGGGCCTGGCGGCGCTGCTGGAGATACTTGGCCTCTTCGCTGCCGGGCTGCGGGCGCAGGTAGGGCATGTCGTCGAGCTGGTCATCCGATACCGGCAACGCAAAACGGTCGCGGAAATTGCGCACGGCATCGCTGCTCATCTTCTTCAGCTGGTGGTTGATGTTCTGCCCCTCCCCGGCCTCGCCCATGCCGAAACCCTTGACCGTCTTGGCCAGCACTACCGTGGGGCGGCCCGTGGTGCGCACGGCCTGCTCATAGGCGGCATAGACCTTCTCGGGATCGTGGCCGCCACGGGTCAGCTTCCAGATATCGTCATCCGACATGTCGGCCACCAGCGCCAGCAATTCCGGATACTTGCCGAAGAAGTGTTCGCGCACATAGGCGCCGTTCTGCGACTTGAAGGTCTGGTAATCGCCATCCACGCACTCCATCATGCGCTGGCGCAACAGGCCGCTGCGATCCTTCTCCAGCAAGGCATCCCAGCCACTGCCCCAGACCACCTTGATGACATTCCAGCCGGCAGCGCGGAAAGTCGACTCCAGCTCCTGCATGACCTTGCTGTTGCCACGCACCGGCCCATCGAGCCGCTGCAGGTTGCAGTTGACCACGAAGATCAGGTTGTCCAGCCGTTCACGACCACCCAGCGAGATAGCCGCCAGCGACTCCGGCTGGTCCATCTCGCCATCGCCGAGGAAGGCCCATACCTTGCGCCCCTGGGGTTGCTTGAGTCCACGATATTCCAGGTAGCGCATATAGCGCGCCTGGTAAGCCGCCGTCAGCGGTCCCAATCCCATCGACACCGTCGGAAACTGCCAGAACTCCGGCATCAGGCGCGGGTGCGGATAGGAAGACAGGCCGTCGCGATCCGACTCACGGCGGAAGTTGTCCATCTGGGCGTCGCTGATGCGGCCCTCCACATAGGCACGTCCGTAGATGCCGGGGGCGGAATGCCCCTGGATGTAGACCATGTCACCATCGAAGGTCTCGGTCCGTCCACGGAAGAAATGCTCGAAACCGACGTCATACATCACCGCCGCCGACTGGTAGGTGGCGATATGGCCGCCGACGTTGGAATGCTTGCCGGCGCGCAGCACCATGACCATGGCATTCCAGCGGATATAGGCGTTGATGCGACGTTCCAGGCTGAGGTCACCGGGATAGGCCGGCTGCCGCTGGCGCGGGATGGTGTTGACGTAGGGCGTGGCGATCCTGCCGTGCAGGTCGCCATAGCG